>JBGPFL010000189.1:0-7663 GCA_041483295.1 Blastocatellia bacterium
CAAGCCAGGCCTGCGAGGCGCTCGCTTCACAGGTGATAAGTGTGCTCACCGACTACCATGCCCGGGAGCCGCTCGCCCTCGGTCTCAGTCGCGAGGAGGTGCGTGAACGCATATTCGGCGATGTGAGGACGGAGGTGTTCAAGACGGTCATAGGGCGGCTCTCTGGAGAAGGCAAGGTAGCCGCCGAGCGCGACACTCTTAGACTGGCGTCACACCGGCCAGAGCTTTCGGACACAGACACGACTGCAAAGGACAGATTGGAGTCTGCCATAAAGTCCGCCGGACTGCAGGCAGCGACGTTGGACGAGACGGCATCGCGTGCGGGCATCCCGGCCGAGTTGGCGCGCAAGCTCTACAATCTGTTGGCGGCTTCGGGGCGCGTGCTTCGCGTCGCCGATATGGTGTTTCACGCCGATGCTATCGAGGACTTGAAATCGCGCCTGCGCGGTCGGAAGGCGGTGAATCCGAAGATTGACGTTGCGGTCTTCAAGGAGATCACCGGTGGATTGACGCGAAAGCACGCGATACCTCTGCTGGAATATCTGGATCGTGAACGGGTCACTCGCCGCGTCGGCAACGAGCGCGAGATACTCTGAACGGATCTTGTCTTGTTTCCTGCTGCTTGACTGCCCGTCCGCGCAGGGTAATATAAGTGTCGTCAGCTCAGATGGAGGATTATGGCAACCAGTCCCGATAGAAAGCCGCTGAATAGCCATGGTGTCGAATCTCTCGGCGTCATCGGCGAGATCGAAATCGATATCGATAGTCACACAAGCGAGCTTCTTGATGCCAAGTCTGACAGGCTGGAGCCGGCCGGCAGCGAAGTGAAGGATACAACAGATGAAGAGGATCGGCTCAGTCCGACTGCGGCAGTCGATAGATTCCTCGACCTCGCCCTGAGCGAACTCGCCGACCTGCGGACACGCGCGGAAGTCGATGCCATCGAACAGGCAGCCGACTTGATCCTTGATTGTGAGGCTCGCGGCGGCCGCGTACACGTAACCGGCGTCGGAAAATCGGAGCACGTTGCTCGATACATCGCGTCGCTTCTGTCCAGCACAGGAACTCCTGCTTACTTCCTGCACGCGACCGAATGTGTGCACGGTTCGGCGGGGCAGGTGCGCGTGCCGGACGTCACCATAGCGGTTTCAAACAGCGGCACGACACCCGAGCTGCTCCGGGCGGTTGAAGTGCTGCAGGGTCTTGGGATAAAGATCATCGGTGTTTCGGGGAAACGCGAATCGTCGCTCGCCCGGGGAGCGGATGTTTTGCTTAATGCCGGAGTTGACAATGAAGGCGGGGTGCTCAACCTGGTACCCCGTGCAAGCATCCTCGCGAAGCTTTACGTGCTTTGTGCTTTGTCGGTAGCCCTGGAAGCTCACAAAGGGCTCACCCGTGAGCAGTATGCGAGCTGGCACCCTGGCGGAGCGCTTGGGAAACTCGCCCGCGGCGACTAAGGCCCGGCGGCCTACTTCCATCCGAGTTGAAAGTCTATCGGCATATCCCTCCGCGAGCAGCGACAGGTCATCTGTGCGGTGTCCTGAGTCGTTCTCATCCTTCGTTGTTTTAACCCGAAGCGCGAAGAGTGTACTTTAACGACCCCCGGAGAACTCGCAGACGCGGCTGTGAGCGCTTTCGCGAAATCCGTGGTCCGGGAGGGGAACAGCTATGGCTCGATCAGCCTTTTCGAGCATTCGGAGCCGCCTGACCGTCCTGATTCTACTCGTAGTCCTGCCTGCTTTTGCTCTGGTTACATACAGGGGACTGGAAGCGAGACGAGATGCCGCGACTAGCGCCAGGGAGGACGCCTTGCGTACCGCGCGCTCGGCGGCGGCACAGCAGGAACAACTGATGGAGTCAGCCCACCAGCTCCTCTTCGCGATCGCCCAATTATCCCCTGTTCGACAGCGCGATGTCGCGGCGTGCAACGACCTGTTTGCCACGTTGCTCAAACGGTATCCCCGCTATGCCAACATCGGACTAATCGGCGCAGACGGCTGGGGCTTGGCCAGCGGCATACCACTCGAGAAGCGGTTCAATTTTGCCGAAGACCAGTTGTTCCAGCGTTGCCTACAGAGCCGCGACTTCGTAGTTGGTGGCTATCAAATCGGTCAACTGACCCAAAAGCCCGTAGTGGTCTTCGGCTTTCCGGTAGTCGAGCCGAAAGGCGAAATTGGCTCGTTGCTGTTCGCATCGCTAGATCTCGCGTGGCTGAGTCACTTTATTACTGAAGCCCAGTTGCCGGCGGGCTCGGTGCTGATGGCTGTTGACCACGACGGCACAGTGCTCGCCCACAGTCTCGATCCCGAGAAGTGGGTAGGCCAGCCATTCCACCCCGGATCGACGGCAGGGGCGTCGGTCGATCTAAGGGAGAACCTTGAAAGTGTTGAAGCCAGAGGGGTCGATGGTGTAAAGCGCCTCTATTCGTTTGTGCCACTGCCTGGTCCCGACGCCCAACCCGCCGCATATGTGATGGTTGGCATCCCCATCCAGGTCGTTTACGCGGAGGCAAGCCGCAAGCTTAGGCGCGACCTGCTCTGGCTGGGGCTGGCCGCGGCCATCACGCTGATCCTCGGCTGGATTGGGAGTCGAACGTTGATCTTGCGCCCCATAAATGCGCTTGTGGGCGCAACCACTCGAATGAGAGCCGGCGACTTGAGCGCACGCACCGGGCTGAAGTACGTTCGGGCGAAGTCGGACACCTCGCTCGCGCGTTTGACGAGATGGCGAGTTCGCTCGAGGTTCGAATTGGCGATAGCGAGCGCGCGCGGGTGGAGCGGGAGCGGCTGTTGGAACGTGAGCAAATCGCCCGTGCGGAAGCGGAAGCATCGCAGGAACGCGTCGCTCATATTCTCGAACGGGTAACCGACGGATTCGTCGCTCTGGATACCCAGTGGTGTTACACCTACGTAAATCAGCGGGCCGGAGAGCTGTTCCAGCGAGCGCCGGAGGATCTCCTCGGGAAGCAGATATGGACCGAGTTTCCCGAAGGCGTTGGACAACCGTTTTACGACTCGTACTACAAGGCAGTGCTCGATTGGGTGATGCCGAAAATGAGCGGGCTTGACGCCTACAAGCAAATACGGGCGGGATTCGGCGATGTCACGGCGATGTTTGTCACCGGCTATAGTCCCCAGATTGTCAACACCAGCGCTCTTCCGGAGAAAGTACCGTTCCTGCATAAGCCCTACGGCCTCGGTGATCTCGGGCGCAAGGTTCGAGAGCTGTTGGACCAGACCAGGAATCGAGCGAATCAAGGTTTAGTAACACAATGAAGGATCTATCTTACGAGCTGTTCATCGCGAGCAGTTCGTTTCCTCCGGCAATCGAAAACCATCTTGCCCAGCCTACGGGTGGGCGGCAATATCGAAGGTGAACCTCAGTTCGTCCTTCACTTTTATCGTGCCTCCCCCAGCAGAGACCGGTTTTATGGAGTACTCGGATTGACGTAGTGGAAAGCTGCCCTTGGCGTGCAAGTTGTTTTCGCTCATAGTCACCGTTGCGTTGATCAGTCCGCTCCTGGTCACGCCGTGAAGGGTGAGTTCGCCCCATATCTTTGCCTGAAACTGCCCGTCCTCCGACTTATCGATATCTATCTTGGTGCTCTTGAAGACGATCTCCGGATGCTTGCCGATTTCGAGGACTTCTTCGCGCATGGTCTTCTCGATCTTCTGACGGTCGCTGGCGCTTACCTTATCCGTGACCGCGAGTGATTCCGATTTGATTGTGAGTTGAAGAGACGCCGGCGAGATCGGACCGGGAGTAAACTGGGCGACTCCGTTGAAGTCACGTATCGCGATATTGTGATCGTGCGCGAGCACAGATAGCAATCCATCCTTGAATACTTTCACCATAAAGCGACTTTGGCTCGCGTCTATTTTGTACTGAACGGCGGGGAGCGATTCGGACGGCGATGGTTGACCTGAGGCGGCGGCCTCCGGCTGAATTGCGCCGGCCGTCTCATCGACGCCAGTGATCAGGGACCATGCGATGCAAATGCCTCCGATTGCTGCGACCAGAACGAAACGGCGAGTGTGTCGCTTATTCATCTTCTCTGAACCTCCTGTATGAGCACTATAAGCATTGTGGTCATGCTGTTACAAGACTGATGCCGGCCGTTGCCCTTCCTGATGCCTGCAAGTTTTATGATGGACAGACTCGGCCTTGCAATCAACTCGGGAAACGATAAGAATGCCATTCGCTTTCAATCTTCACCGGAGAACCTCAAACTATGGCGTTTTCAACTACTAATCGCCTCGTGTTTATCGCACTGCTCGCTGTTGTGACGCTCCGCACTGGCGCGTCCCCGCTGGCAGTAAATCAAACAGACCGGGCCAGTCTGCTGGTTCTGAACAAAACGGACAACACACTGGCGATTGTCGACCCTGCGACCTTACAGGTAGTCGGGCGAGTCCCGACCGGCGAAGCTCCACACGAATTGACCGCGTCCGCCGACGGCCGCCTTGCCTTCGTTGCAAACTACGGTACTGTTCCCAAACCGGGCAATACGATCTCAGTCATCGATATCGCGGCGCGCAAAGAGATAAAACGAATCGACCTCGGCCCGCTCCTCAGGCCCCACGGGATTACCCAGTCGGGAGGCAAGATCTACTTCACCGTTCAGGGCAGCCTTGCCGTTGCTCGATATGACCCTTCGGTCGAGCGAGTGGACTGGATCGTCGGCACCGGACAAAACGGGACCCACATGGTTCTAGTCACTCCTGATCTAAAGAAGGCCTACACCGCCAACGTCGGTTCGGGTACCGTGACCTCGATCGAAGTCGGCAGCGTGCCGGGCGGCGCCGTGTTGAAGACGATCGCGGTCGGCAAGGGACCCGAAGGCATGGACCTCTCACCCGATGGCCGCGAACTGTGGGTTGGACATAGACAAGATGGCGGGTTGTCAATTATTGACACCGCAGCCGACACAGTGAAAGAGACAATCAAGGTGGGACGTGCGCCCATTCGCGTGAAGTTCACGCCGGACGGTAATCGCGTGCTGGTGAGCGACTCAGAAGGGGGCGACGTGGTTGTGTTCGAGCGGGCTTCGAGAAAAGAGATCAAGCGAATCTCGATCGGCTCAGTACCCGTCGGCTTACTGATTACTCCTGATGGCAGCCGGGCGTTTGTTGCTTCGACCGCCGCTAACAAAGTGCTGGTGATCGATCTGAAGACGCTGACTGTGGTAGGAACAATCGAGCCTGGGCGGGAGCCTGACGGGATGGCGTGGGCAGGCAAATAATTGCCCGAAGAGCGGGTGCAATCAAAACTGGGACGAGGAACCTGAAGGGGCGACCACGAATTCCACGAATGATCACTAATAGTTCGTGGAGATTCGTGGAATTCGCGGTCCCGCCTTTAGGTCATTATCGAACTCAGTCCCACTCTTAATCACCGCCCCGAAGAATCCTGAGCCAGGGGTTGAATCGAAAGATAGACGAACCGGTCGCAGAGAGTCTCTGGATTGATTATTTTCCCCCGTGCACCCGGTGTCTCTCGTATGTTGGAACCACGGGAGACACGGGGACCACGGGACAACACGGCCGGAGAAGTGTCTACTTTGGCTGCGCCACAATTCGCAAGTAAGGCTTGAGCGTCTTCCATCCGCCCGGGAATTTTTCCTTCGCCTGCTCGTCACTCACCGCTGGAACGATGATCACGTCTTCGCCATGCTTCCAGTTCACGGGCGTGGCGACACTATACTTTGCAGTCAACTGCAATGAGTCGATCACTCGCAGTATCTCGTCAAAGTTGCGCCCGGTGCTCGCCGGGTAAGTGATCGTGAGCTTAACTTTCTTATCCGGCCCGATGACGAAGACCGACCTTACAGTGAATGTGTCGCTAGCGTTCGGGTGGATCATCTCGTATAGGTCGGAGACTTTGCGATCCGGGTCGGCGATCAGCGGGAAGTTCAAGGCCGATCCCTGCGTCTCCGCGATGTCACCAGCCCAGCCCTTGTGTGATTCGAGTGGATCGACGCTGAGCCCAAAGATCTTGACGTTGCGTTTGTCGAACTCGGGCTTGAGGCGTGAGGCCTCGCCCAACTCGGTGGTGCAAACAGGAGTGTAGTCTTTTGGGTGAGAGAATAGGACCGCCCAGCTTCCTTCGATTGCATGGTAGAAGTGGAGCGGGCCCTCGGTCGTATCGGCCGTGAAGTCCGGCGCAGTGTCACCTAATCGTATAGCCATAGTAATTCTGTCCTTTCGTTTCTAAGATCAATAATATGTGGCTCGCCTCAATGATTGCGGAAATATCAAATCGTCCGCCAGGGTTACCCAAAACGGCTACAGTATACCATGAAGCAGCAACAGGTGGGACTCCGATGCGGCTCCGCTCGGCAACTCCAACGGAACTCAAGAGTCCGCGCTTAACTTCTCTCGCCTGTCACGACGAATACCTGAGCCGGAAAGCTCATCGCGCCATCCGAGAAGTACTCTCGAGTAGCCTCCAGAATCTCTTCTCTAACCCGGGCCAGTTGATCGGATGTCAGCATTGCGATCTTTTTTCTGAGCGTGTCACTCATTTCAGAGCGAAGAGTCCAGAAGTCTTCCAGCCTGACCGCTGCTTCAATATGAAAGGGAAGGGTCCGTTCTCGCACCTGCTGCCCGCCGGCTTCAGCGAGGAGGCCTGCAATCTCACCCTGGCCGGCAAACCTGAAGGCCCCAGGAGCAGATGGGTCTTCAGGCGGGGAGTCCAGGTGCCGCGACATGACCTGGGTCACAACTCGAAAGAAGGGATTGAAGTCAGGTGCGCTCCATACGGCGAGCGTCAGTCTTCCACCCGGACGCAGCACGCGCAACATTTCGCGGAGCCCCTGCAGCGGATTCGCAAAGAACATAGCTCCGAGTCTGCACACCACCCGATCGAACGAGCCGATGTCAAAGGGCAGCGACTCGGCCGCACACTGTCCAAAATCCACGTTGGTCAGGCCGCGGCGCGCGGCTTCTCGCGCCGCGATGCTGACCATCTCCGGGGCTACGTCGGTACATACAACGTTGCCTCCTGGATCAACAGCCCGGGCCAGAGTGAGCGAGGGTTCGCCCGCGCCGCCGGCCACATCGAGCACCGCGTGGCCACTTGAGATGCCCGCCTCTTCCATCATCGAAGTAGTGATGGGCGCGAGCATCTGATGAATAATCTTGCTATTCTTCTCCCAATACGGAGCGGACTCGCGCCACGCCCGGATAACCTGGTCCGACTCTTCCTCGTTCACGGCCCGATTATAGACCATGCCGGATGAAGGCAGTAAAGGTCTGAAGCCGGGAAGAAATGAAGGCCGACCTTATGTCGGTTGCGCTAGAGCTGGGCGACGGGGCAAACAACCACTCTCCATCTCTTGCTCTCGATGCCTGCTTTCTACTTGACGCCTCGGCCTCGACGGTTAGAATTAACCATTCCCGCTTGACGCCTGTTAGCGACACTTGGGGCCTCCATGCAAGACTATATTTCCCGCTTTGGCGATCACCTGAAGTACGAACGCAACGTCTCCATGCACACTCTGCGAAACTATCTCAGCGACCTCGAGCAGTTCCATGACTACCTCTGCCCGCTCGATCCCAAGACCGGCAAACGCCCTGAAAGGGATATTCGGCAGGTAGACCACATCACCATACGCGACTACATGGCGAAGCTCTATCAGGAGAAACGCAAGAAGAGTTCGATA
>JBGPFL010000190.1:0-7657 GCA_041483295.1 Blastocatellia bacterium
ACACTTTGCGATCTCCTCGATGACCGAATCAAGTTGGGCGGCGTCTTCGCCCGTTAGTTTTCCGGCATCACGAAAACCATTGTAGATCTCCTGGCTCTTCTGAAACCACGAACGAGCCTCGCGCCAATGGGCCAGACGCCTCTGTGCCGATGTCTTGCCGTCGGAAGCTAACGCGGACGCGAACTATCTAAACTCGTCTTTGTATCTCCCAGTTTTGCTGAAACCAGGGCTACATTGAAATCGCCAACCGCCTGACCGCGCCGTAACCTTGTGTTGAGTGGCTCAGCCGCCGCGAGCCTTTCGCCGATGTCTTGAGCTTTGCGCATCAGCGAGAGCGCTTCAGAATGGTTCTCGGTCAACCCCGTGAGCATCTCCGCGACTCTATCGTAAGAAAGTGCCAGGTCAGATTGGATTTTGGTGTTATTCGGGTCAGCGACAGCTAACTCTTCCATAAGCGCTACGGCTTTGCGAGTATTCTCTAAGGCTTCGCCCGTGCGACCGTTTGCTCCGAGCATATATCCGAATTTTCCATAAGACATTCCTAAATCGGAACGAATCTGGCCGCCTCATCAGCCAAACTGTCTAAGTACTCTAAAGCGCGTCCCACCAAGAGCTCTCGGGCAGGCGTCGAACCCGGTAAGTTCTCAATCGAGTCGTGGAGTTCAAAAACAACTGAATTCGCCAACTTACGAACTTGATTGAAACGATGTTCAGCCTTGTCCCGCTCTTGCCGAGCCGCGTGAGCTTGCCATAGCGTGGCCACTGCGCCACCCAACAGAGCGATGATGACCAGCGCCGCAGCCGCCACACCAGCCTTGTGCCGGGCTACGAACTTGCTCGCTCGGTACGACAAGGTATCCGGCCGCGCGATCACAGGGAGACCCTGAAAGTAGCGCTGGATGTCCTCCGAGAACTGTTCGACAGAAGCGTAGCGCCGCTGCGGCTCCTTACGCATCGCTTTCAGAACGATGTTGTCCAGATCGCCTTCGAGCTCCCGGCGCAGCCGATTGGGCGCGGAGTCTCGCGCGCTGCTGACCGCTTCGGGTGTGAGCATGACCGCGGTGCTCCCGCCGGTGCCGGGGGATGTTTCAGTGCGGCCAATCACAGTGCTGGGCTTCGCTGGCTCCTGCTCACAGATGGCCTCGATGATTTCAATCACCGAACGGCCGGCGACGCTATAGGGTCGATGTCCAGAGAGGAGTTCGTACAAAAGAACACCCAGCGAGTAGATGTCGCTCGCCGTAGTGATGGTCTCCCCTCGCGCCTGCCGGCCAACTCACAAAATGGCTCGGCACCGACGGTTCCAGCTTCACGATAGGCGACTCCATAATCACTGAAACCAAGTTCGGCCTGGTCGGCATCGGAACCACTACGCCAACATCGAAGCTGACGGTTCAAGGAATGATTGAGACGAAGCTTGGCGGCTTCAAGTTTCCCGATGGGACTATTCAAACGACGGCCGGAGTGGCATCGATCTTTCACGATGCAAGCCGTCATCACCCTCCCCGATTGGTTCGAGACGTTGAACAAGGACTTCCGCTACCAGCTCACCGTCATCGGCACATTCGCGCAAGCCATAGTTGGAAGCGAGATGAAAGACAATCACTTCGCCATCAAGACCAACGCCGCAAACGTCAAAGTCTCCTGGCAAGTGACCGGTGTTCGGCAGGACGCTTTTGCAAGAGCTCATCGCATCAGCGTGGAAGAAGACAAACCTGAGAAGGGGCGCGGCTACTACCTACATCCGGAAGTCTTCAATCAACCCGAAGAGAAGAGCATCGAGTGGGCCCGTCACCCGGAGCTCGTGAAAGAGATGAAAGATCAGCGCGAGTTGATGAAGCAAGACCCTCAGAAGCGCACTCAGCCAAATCAATAAGCACCTTGCCCCTTCCGTCATCCGAGAAAGCTTTCGGAGGCGCGATCGAGCAAGAACCAATCCGCAACTCGTAACCCTCAAGGATCGGAGATGACATATGAAAACCGTTAGCTTATGGACAAGGACTCTCGCCTGCTCCCTATCGTTCGTCTTAGTGGCGATGGCCGGGTTGATGTCGGCGGCGGCGCAGGCGGTGAAAAACGGCGCGGTGTGGGACGTAAGCGTGGCGTCGGACTCGGCCAATCCCGACGCCAACCCTGACACTAACGGCACGCTGGTGGTCTATGACTCGGTGCGCGCGGGAAACGGGGATCTCTTCTGGCGCCCGGTCAGCGGTGGCGCCGAGGTACAGTTGGAGCTGCCGGGCGTCGAAGCGAACCCGAGCATCGCGGGCAACTTCATCGCCTTCGAGAGTCGCCCGACGCTCTTCGACACCAGCGACATCTTTGTCTATGACATCACTACGAACCTCCTTTACCGGATTACCGATACGCCGCTGGTCACCGAGCAGCTCAACGACATCACCGTGTTTCCGGACGGCATTCGGGTGGTGTGGGCAAGCGACGAAGACGGCTTCGATCAGCGCAACGTCAAGGCCGCCACGTTTTCACTGCCCGGGCCACAGGACAGTACGCCGCCAGTCATCACCCAACCCTCCGACATCACTGGTAACGCCACCATGCCGTCGGGCGCGGTGGTCAGCTTCGAGGTGAACGCGACCGATGATGTCGGCGTCGTGTCCCTCGTCTGTACGCCCTCTGCGGGAAGCGTCTTTCCGATCGGCATATCGCCTGTGCAATGCACAGCGAGCGATGCTGCAGGCAATACAGACGAGGCCGGCTTTAACGTTAAGATCAAAGGAGCGCCCGAACAGATCGTGGACCTGGTGGCGCTGGCCGCGGTCACGACACTGCCTCCGGCTCTTAGAGCGAAGCTCTTAGCTACATTTCAGGCGGCGCTGGCCGACCCGCACAACGTTCAAGTCGCATGCAGGACTCTAAGCGCCTTCATCCTGCTGGTTCGGTTGCAGCAGCCAAATGTGATTCCGACCGCGAAAAGGAATCAGATGATAGCGGACGCGACCCGGATCAAGGCGGTGCTCGGCTGCCTCTGAGATAGCGCAGGCGTCTTGTTGCCCCAGCTGGACAGAACCGGCTGGGGCGGGCCGCTGTATCGGCTTACGGCACGAGAACGTTGGCCCGAGGCGGAGAAGCTCTGGGAAACGTCACCACTCATCTCGTCATCTCCGCCGAGCCATAAAGCGGGCTAGCCCAAAGATTGGCGCGAATCCTTCGACGCGATGTACACTGAGAGCACCAGGAGCGGGCTGCGAGACTGTAGTCATGAGGGGCAAATGCGCGACTTGAAAACACACCGCCAGGGTTGGGATGAAATCGAGCGAGAGCAACGCCGGTTCACGGACGACCTTACGATTGCGCAGAGTGTGAGCATCTTTCTCTCGCTCTGTGAGACGATGGCTCCTTTGATGAAAGAAACCGAAGAACTCTTTCGCCAAGAGCGCGAAGCTTACCTGACTGAGCTACAGGCGTGGTTGCGCCGGCTCGACGCTTGGCGGGACCAATATGGAAGCCCAGGCAAACCTCTTTAAGAGCGCTGCTCGCGACCAAGCGGACGGAGTCCAAAACCCACAGACAGTTTGCTGCTCATCACCACAAGGATTTCGCATGGGACGTTCATCCCCAGGAATGGGAAACGCAGTCCCACCATCGCACACCGCGGATTGAGCCGGTCCGCAGATGGCCGTGCCCAAGTACTGTGACTCGACAGCTTAAAGCGAGCGCACCACATGGCACGGCGTTTGGTACTTATGGACGTTTCTCGTTTCTCGTTTCTCGTTTCTCGTTTTTCGTTCCTCGTTCGGCAACACGACAGCAGAGAGAGACCGAAACGAGAAACGAGAAACGTCACTCCGGAGGCGCCGATGATTCAAGATCTGCGTTATGCCGTACGGATGCTGATCAAGAATCCGGGCTTCACTATGATCTCGGTGCTTGCCCTTGCCATCGGCATCGGTGCCAGCACGACGATCTTCAGCGTAGTGAACGCCGTCTTGCTTCGCCCGCTTCCTTATAAGGACCCCGGCCGCCTTGTCATCATAGACGCCAACTATCTGGCGCTCGACATGGAGCGGATCGGAGCCTCGGCCCCGGAGTTCATCGACTATCGCGACCAGGCTCAGGTCTTCGAGCACATCGCCGCTTTCGGCGACGTGGATTTCACACTGACGGGTGGAGACGGGCCGGAGTCAGTCAGGGCCTGCAGGGTCTCCGCGAGCCTCTTCCCTCTGCTGGGCGCAACTCCGGAAAGGGGCCGCACCTTTTCGACGGAAGAAGAGCAGGTTGGCCGGAGCAACGTGGTTGTGCTCAGCGACGGACTATGGCGGCGGCGATTCGGCGGCGACCCCAACATCGTCGGCACGACGTTGACGCTCGAGGGTCGCAAGTGCGAAGTGGTAGGCGTCATCCCCTCCGGATTCCAGTTTCCTCATCCCAGTTTCCCCTTTGGACGCCGGGCAGATTTGTGGATGCCGATTGCCTTCACCGAAGAGGAGCTTGCTCATCGGTCGCAGTACAATTTCAGAGTCATCGGTCGGCTCAGAGCGGACGTCTCACTTGAGAAGGCTCAAGCGGAGATGGACACCCTCGCGAGCCGGCTACAACAGCAGTATCCGCGCTCTTATCGCGGGCCGAACGGCGAAGACGGCGGGTGGAAGATAACAGCTACATCGCTCGAGGAACTTGTAGTCGCGCGGGTCCGCCCCGCCCTGCTTATCCTGCTGTCCGCAGTTGCCTTCGTTCTCTTGATCGCCTGTGCCAACGTCGCGAATCTGCTGGTGGCTCGAGGGCCGGCTCGGCAGAAAGAGGTCGCCGTGAGATTGGCTCTGGGAGCCGGTCGCGCTCGGCTGATGCGGCAGTTCATGACTGAGAGCCTGTTGCTTGCGCTGATGGGAGGAGGGATCGGTCTGCTTCTCGCTCTGTGGGGTAATGACTTGGTGGCCGTGTTGGGGCCTGCGAATATTCCGCGCACGAATGAGGTCAGCATCGACCTTCGCGTCCTCGGATTCGCACTGGCCGTGACTCTGGGAACCGGACTCGTCTTCGGTCTCGCACCCGCGATGGCAACGACCAGACCCGATCTCATCCAGTCACTCAAAGACGGTAGCAGAAGCGCCGGCGGAAGCCGCCGCTACAACCGTCTGCGGAGTCTGCTCGTGTCGTTTGAAGTGGCGATCTCGGTTGTGCTTTTGATCGGCGCGGGACTGATGATCAACAGCTTCGTTCGCTTGCTGCGGGTCGATCCTGGATTCAATCCGGACAACCTGCTGACGATGGAGATCGTCCTGCCGGAGTCGCGCTACCCCGAGCTGCGCCAATGTGCCGACTTCTTCACGCGGTTGCTCGCGCGGGTTGAAACTCTGCCCTCAGTGCGCTCGGCCGGCGCGATCACGATTCTGCCGCTTAGCGGCGGCCGCCGTGACGGCCCCGTCAGCATCGAGGGCCGCCCCTTCGACACCACGAGTAAACCGCAGGTAGCGAACTACCGCGTGATCAGCCCGACCTACTTCGATACCCTGGGCACGAGGCTTGTAGAGGGGCGTTGGATCACGGATCGAGACGCAGTCGATCGCCCCGCCGCGGCGCTCGTCAACGAAGCGCTGGCGCGCAACCTGTTTCCAAATGAAGGCCCGATAGGCAAGCGTGTGAAATTGGGAGCTCCGATGAACCCGCGGCCATGGCTGGCGATCGTCGGAGTTGTGGCCGACGTGAAGCATGACGGGTTGGATACAGCGACCCGACCCGAGATTTATGTGTCATATCTCCAGGAGCCGTTGCCGGCGCTGACCCTGGTAGTGCGATCAGACTCGGATCCAACGCTTCTCGCCGCCGCCGTGCGCGATGAGGTGCTCGCACTGGATAGAGAGCAACCTATCTACAACGTCAGGACCGTGCGACAGCTTCTTTCAGCTTCGGTCTCGAATCGCCGCTTCTCGATGCTGTTGCTCGGCGTCTTTGCGTCGGTCGCTCTGCTGTTGGCGGTCGTTGGAGTCTACGGAGTGATTGGGTATTGGGTGAGCCAGCGAACGCAGGAGATTGGGATACGAATGGCATTGGGCGCGGAGCCACGGGACATCTTCCGATTGGTAGTGCGGCGCGGGATGATACTCACGACGATCGGCGTCGTAGGCGGCCTGGCCGGAGCTTTCGCGGTCACACGAGTGATGAGCGGAATGCTCTTCGAGGTAACGGCCTCCGATCCCGCGACCTTTGCTGCCATTGCGCTCCTGATGACAGGAGCGGCTCTGGCGGCCAGTTTCATACCCGCACGAAGAGCGACAAGAGTCGATCCGATGATAGCCCTGAGGAGGGAATAACGTTTCTCGTTTCGCGTTTTTCGTTTCTCGTTCGCTTAAAGGAGAGCAGAGAGAGACCTAAACGCGAAACGTTAAACGAGAAACGGGAAACGCCCATGAACACCTTACTTCAAGATCTGCGGTACTCCGTTCGAATGCTGCTCAGGCAGCCGGGTTTTACTGCGATCGCGCTGCTCACTTTAGCGCTAGGCATAGGCGTCAACAGCGCAATCTTCAGCGTCGTGAATGCGTACCTCTTCAGGCCTTTCCCGGCGAAAGATCCCGATCAACTCGTCGTCATTGCGACCAGGGACAATACGCTGGAAGTGCCATACGAAATGGCCTACCCGAACTACGAGGACATTCGCGACCGCACCGAGGTCTTCTCCGACGTCATCGCATATGGAAACGGCGTTGCCAATCTCAGTATCGACGGCCAGGCAGAGCGCACATGGATCGAGTCAGTCACCGCCAACTACTTTTCGATGCTCGGCATTGAAGCGGTCATGGGCCGGACCTTCAGCGCCGAAGAGGGACGCTTTGAAAGCGCGAAGCCTCTTGCGGTGCTCAGCTACGGCTACTGGCGGAGCCGCTTCGCCGGCGACACGTCCGCCGTCGGCAAGGCAATCAAGCTCAATGGCGTGCCATTCACCATCGTCGGTGTCTTGCCCGAAAGCTTCACCGGAACTGAAAACCTGCTGTCGTTGGACGTGTATGTACCGCTTGGAACGCAGGACCAGTTGTACCCCTCAAGCGCCGGATGGCTCAAAGTGCGTGACAATACCGGCATCCGAGTGATGGGCCGCCTCCGACCCGATGTGCGAATCGAGCAAGCGAAGACCGCGGTCAATCTTCTGGCGCGCCAACTCGAGCAAGAGTACCCGAAGACGAACCGCGGAGTGAGCTTCGCAGTCGTCTTCGAAACGAATGCCAGGCCGATTATCTCTATTGCTGAGAATGTGCCTCGTATCGCAGCGGTCTTCATGGCGCTGGTCGTGTTGGTCTTGTTGATCGCGTGCGCGAACGTCGCGAATCTGATGCTGGCCCAGGCAACAACTCGCCAGAAGGAGCTCGCGATTCGCGCTGCGATGGGAGCCAGCCGTGCGAGTTTGGTCAGGCTCATGCTGATCGAAGGTATTGTGCTGGCGATGGTGGGAGGAGGGGCGGGCCTTCTGTTGTCGTTGTGGGCGGTGGATTGGCTTGCGTCGATCAGAGTATCGACTGATGCTCCGATCAGATTCGACTTGAGCCCTGACTGGCGGGTATTTGTATTCGCGCTGGTGGTCGCTCTTCTGACGGGTATGATCTCCGGTCTGGCTCCGGCGCTCCAGGCGTCGAGGCTCAATCTCAACGAGTCGCTCAAAGAGGGGGGTCGCACATCCACCGCCGGGTCGAGTCGTCACAGGGTG
>JBGPFL010000191.1:0-7647 GCA_041483295.1 Blastocatellia bacterium
GGACTTCGACTTTGAAGAGACGCTTCGGGATATTCATATCGAACTCGCGGACCTCAATGATGAGGCTGTTGAACTGGCGAAGACGATTCAGCAGAACTTTGAGGAGCTGGGAATATGACCGAGCTAGTGACGAGTGACTACGCCGGCTTGTTGTCCGAGATCAAGCAACGCATTCGTGCGGCTCAATACGAAGCGTTTAGGGCGGTCAATAGGCAGTTGATCGGGTTGTACTGGGACATCGGGAAGCTCATTGTCGAACGCCAACAGGGCGAGACGTGGGGCAAGTCCGTCGTAGAAAGGCTCTCGGGAGACATCCGGGATGAGTTCCCCGGTATAAAGGGATTCTCAGTACAGAACCTCTGGTACACGCGGCAATTCTACCTGACTTACCGTGACGACGAAAAACTCCAACCAATGGTTGGAGAAATTGGTTGGACTCACAACCTGATCATAATGAGCAGGTGCAAGGATCCTCTTCAGCGCGAGTTCTATATTCGAATGACGCGGAGATTCGGGTGGACGAAGAATGTCTTGAACCATCACGTTGACAACCAAACCTACGAAAAGACGCTTCTCAATCAGACCAACTTTGATCAAACCCTGCCCGAAGAGATCCGCAACCAGGCCAAGCTCGCAGTCAAAGATGAATACACCTTTGACTTTCTCGAGCTAGGCGAAGAACACAGCGAGCGCGAGTTGGAGCGCGCCCTCATCGCCAGAGTCGGGCACTTCCTCCGCGAGATGGGCGACCTGTTCAGTTTCGTCGGCAGCCAGTATCGCCTGGAAATCGAAGGGAACGAGTACTTCATAGACCTGCTGCTGTTTCATCGCCGGCTTCGGTGTCTGGTTGCAATCGAGATCAAAGCCGGTGAGTTCCTGCCTGAACACGTCGGCAAGACTCAGTTCTATTTGGCGGCGCTCGATGATCTGGTGCGGCTGCCCGATGAGAATCCCTCTATCGGAATCATCCTTTGCCGCAGCCGCAAGAAGACAATAATTGAATACGCGCTGCGAGAATCGAACAAACCGATCGGGGTCGCGGGATATCGCTTCGTTTCGGAGATACCGGAGAACTTGCGGGGAGAGCTTCCGGCGCCCGAGCAGATCGCGAGGCTGATGGAGGGAATTGAATGAGAACGGAGTTGCTTGGCGACGTCTGTGACTGGGGGGGTGGGGTGATTCAGACCGGACCTTTCGGATCGCAGCTTCACGCATCGGAGTATGTTGAGCAAGGCATCCCGACGATCATGCCGAAGGACATTGCTGATGGGCGCATCAAGTCCGACTCAGTGGCGAGGATTGATGAACGAAAGGTCAATCAACTGGCTCGACACAAGCTCAAGGCAGGGGCGGTTGTTATGCCGCGGAGAGGAGAGATCAACAAAAGAGCCTTCATAACGGAATCAGAGGAGGGTTAGCTGTGCGGCACCGGCTGCATCAAGATCGAGCTTGGCACCGGAGATCTCTTACCACGCTATCTGTACTACTACCTTGACCAACCTTCAGTCATCGAGTGGATTGAGAGGAAAGGTGTTGGGACGACGATGCTCAATCTCAATACGTCGATAATCCGCAGCATTCCCGTTAGGTTCCCTTCAATACGAGATCAGGAAAAACTCATTTCCATCCTCTCGGCCTACGACGACTTGATCGAGAACAACCTTCGGCGCATTGCGTTACTCGAGGAATCCGCACGGATGCTTTACAAGGAGTGGTTCGTGCGGCTCCGCTTCCCCGGCTACGAACACACGCGGATCATCAACGGCGTACCGGAGGGTTGGGAGTGCGTCCAGTTGGAGGAAGCTATCGTCCTCCAGCGTGGCTTCGATCTTCCAATCCAGGATCGCGAGGAAGGTCGGATCCCTGTTTACGGATCCACTGGCATCGTAGGATTTCACAACAAACCGAAGGTAGGCGGTCCTGGCGTCGTAACCGGAAGAAGCGGCACGTTAGGCACAGTGCATTACGTTTCCGAAGACTTCTGGCCGCTGAACACAGCGCTGTGGGTTCGGGAATTCCGACTTGTAAGCCCGATCGCCACCTTCTTCATGCTTCAGTCCTTGAGTCTGGAACAGTTCAACGGAGGAGCTTCCGTGCCGACGTTGGATCGGAAGGCAGTCCACCGCCTACCGATCGTCGTTCCCGCCAAGAGACTCCTCGATTTATTCGAGGACTATGTTTCCCCAGTCTTCGCTATGGTTCAAAATCTCAGGGTTCAGAGTGACAAGCTCCGAGCCGCGCGCGATTTGCTACTGCCACGTCTGATGAGCGGAGACATGGAAGTATGATCGGCAAAGAGAAGATCGTGATCATCGCAGGGCCGAACGGAGCAGGTAAGACTACGTTCGCGCGACAGTTCCTGCCTAAGGAGGCGGACTGTCCGATCTTCGTTAACGCTGACCTGATCGCAGCGGCTCTTGCGCCGTCCTCTCCCGAAACCGCCGCAATTCGCGCCGGACGGCTGATGCTAGAAGAGATCGACCACCATGTTCGACGCGCCGAGAGCTTTGCCTTTGAAACGACGTTGAGCGGTCTGATCTACGCTCGCTTGATTCCGAAATGGCGACAGCTAGGGTACCGGGTAAAGTTGATTTACCTTAGCCTGCCCAACCCCGAGATCGCAGTCGCACGGGTCGCGTACCGGGTTGCGCAAGGGGGCCATTTCATTCCAGAGGCCGTAATTCGACGGCGCTTTGATGCCGGCTGGCACAACTTCAATTCAAAATATAAGCTTCTCGTCAACGCCTGGTCGCTGTATGATAATTCTCAACGACAACCAGTTCTCATCGAGGAGGGCGTGAATGGTGAAGACCAGTATTCTGGCTGAGACTGATCCTGACCTGGCACAGGCCGGGGCAGCACTCGAGCGCGCTGCCCGTGATGCGAGGCGGCTGGCAGATCAGACAAACACGCCGTTCCTGGTGTTCATCGATGGAAAGATCGTAGACCTCCGCGAGGTAGAACGGGAATCTGCGCTTGAGGATAAGAAGAAGACCAGTTAGCTCTACGCATCACGATGAATGAGCAGCCTCACCGAAGACAAGCTGGTGCAGCAAACCACGGCCGACTACTTCCGTGACGTTCTGCAGTGGGAATCCATTTACGCCTACAACGAAGAGGTTCTCGGTCCGGACGGCACGCTCGGACGAAGCTCAGAAAAAGAGATCGTCTTGGAGCGCTATCTCAGAGGCGCGCTTGAAAAGCTCAATCCCGGCCTTCCGGCAGTGGCATACGAATCCGCAATCAAGCAAATCACCGAGACCAGCGTCGCCAAGTCAACGCTTCAGATGAACCGTGAGAAGTACACGCTCTACAAGAACGGTGTTAAGGTTTCCTTCCGCAACGACGAGGGCGAGATCGAAACGCCCCGCCTCCGGGTCTTTGACTTCGACAACCCTGAAGAGAATCATTTCCTGGTCGTGCGTGAGCTTTGGGTACAAGGGCAACTATACCGGCGCAGGCCAGACATCCTCGGCTTCGTCAATGGACTCCCGCTGCTCTTCTTTGAGTTGAAGAACGTCCACAAGGACATACGCCGCGCTTACAACGAAAACCTCAGCGACTACAAAGACACCATCCCTCACATCTTCGATCACAACGCCGTAATCGTGCTCAGCAACGGCGATGGCGCGAAGCTTGGCTCGCTCTCCGCCAACTACGAACAGTTTCATGAGTGGAAACGGCTGGAGGAGGATAAGTCAGGCGTCGTCGATATGGAGACACTGCTGAAGGGCATTTGCTCGAAGCAAAACTTCATGGACATCTTTGAGAACTTCATCCTTTTTGATGAGACGACCGGCAAGCTGGTTAAGATACTCGGACGCAACCATCAGTTCCTCGGCGTAAACCGCGCAGTCGAGGCGGTGCGAACCCGAGCGCAACGGGGCGGTAAGCTCGGCGTCTTCTGGCACACGCAGGGGAGCGGCAAATCGTACTCTATGGTCTTCTTCTCACAGAAGGTCCATCGCAAGCTGACCGGGAACTTCACTTTTCTTGTAGTGACGGATCGTGATGACCTGGACACTCAGATATACAAGACTTTCGCGGGGTGTGGCATTGTGGACAACGACCGGGACCAGTGCCGGGCGGCTTCGGGTGTTAACCTGCAAGCGATCCTGCGCCAGGACAAAACCCTACGTTTTCACGATCATTCACAAGTTCAATCAGGATGTTGATCCGGCTGATCCGTACTCAAACCGCGATGACGTGATCGTGATATCCGACGAGGCGCATCGCACCCAGTATGGGCGGCTGGCGTTGAATATGCGCAACGCGCTGCCCAACGCGCAGTACATTGGCTTCACCGGAACGCCGCTGTTCAAGGATGACCAGATCACCAAGCAGATATTCGGCAACTATGTGTCGACTTACGACTTTCAACGAGCGGTCGATGACAATGCTACCGTGCCGCTCTACTACGACAATCGCGGAGAGAAGCTGCGGATCACGACTACGGACATCAACGAGAGGATAGCCGAGAAACTCGAGGAGACGGAACTCGATCCTGATCAAGAAGCCCGGCTCGAAGCAGATCTGGCTCGCGACTATCACATAATCACGTCGGGCAAACGCCTGGATGCGATTGCGAAGGACTTCGTGAAGCACTACTCGACGCGCTGGGAAACGGGCAAGGCGATGGTGATCTGCATCGATAAGGTTACGGTTGTCCGGATGTGGAAGCTCATTGATTTCTATTGGCAGGCGCAGATCAAGAAGGTCGAGCGGGCAGCGCTGAGGTCATCGGACGAGCAGGAGGACGTGCAGCTACGTAAACAGGCAGCGTGGATGAAGGAAACCGAGATGGCGGTCATCGTGAGTGAAGAACAGGGCGAGGTCAATCGGTTCCGAACCTGGAAGCTGGACATCACTCCGCATCGCGAGAAGATGAAGAAGGGGTTCGAGTTGAAAGACGGGAAGAGCATAGACGTGGAGACGGCTTTCAAGGACCCCGACCATCCGTTTCGCATCGCGATTGTATGCGCGATGTGGCTGACCGGGTTCGACGTGCCCAGTCTCGCAACGCTCTATCTCGATAAGCCGCTCAAAGCGCACACGTTAATGCAAGCCATTGCGCGCGCCAACCGCGTGCACGAGGGGAAGAACAACGGGTTGATTGTGGACTACTGCGGGATACTGAAGAACCTGCGGCAGGCGTTGGCTACATTTGCGACGGGTGCTCCGGAGGGTGTTGGCGGCGGCGCGGGCGGTGAAGGAACAGATCCGGTCAGACCCGAGGAAGATCTGATCAACGATCTGGTTGAGGCGATTGAGATGGTGCGGTCGTTTCTTGAGGAACGCGGCTGCAGGCTTGCCGAGGTGATCGAGCTAACGGGCTTTGACAGGATTGCGGCCATCACCGCAGCGAAAGAGGTGATCAATCAGAGTGAGGAGACCCGCAAGCGCTTTGAGATTCTGGCCCGGGAGGTCTTCAAGAAGTTCAAGGCTTGTCTCACAATCAAGGCTGTGAATGAGCACAAGGCGGATCACGACGCGCTTGACATCATCTACAAGAAGCTACAGGACGACCGCGATCACGCGGACATCAGCGCGATCATATGGGAGCTCCACAAGATTGTAGACATGGCGATCGACACCGATGAGCAACACGAGCGTGCTGACGACGCCGACAAGATCTTCGACATAAGCAAGATCGATTTCGAACGGCTGAAGGAAGAGTTCAAGACGTTCGAGAAGAAGAACACGACAACGCAATGTCTCAAGGTGGAAATAGAGAAACGGCTAAAGCGGATGATGGAGCGCAATCCGCTGCGAACCGACTTTTACCAGCGCTATCAGGAGATCATAGCGGGCTACAATGAGGAGAAGGATCGCATCACCATCGAGGAGACCTTTGCAGCCCTGCTGAAGTTCGTGGAAGAGCTCGATACGGAAGAGAAGCGCGCGATACGCGAAGGTCTGGATGAGGAGACGCTGGCTTTGTTTGACCTGCTGGCCAAGCCCCAGCTCTCTACGCGGGACAGAAACCGGCTGAAGAAAGTCGCGAGAGAATTATTGGCTAGCCTGAAAGCCGAAAAGCTCCGCGTCGACAACTGGCGCGAGAAAGACACGACCAAGGCAGAAGTGCGAGCCTTCATTCGCGACTTTCTATGGAGTGACGAGACTGGACTTCCCGCGACTGTATACTCTCCTGAGGATGTCAACCAAAAGGCCCAGATCGTGTTTCAGCACGTCTACAATCAGTACGCCGATGCGGAACACCACTCTTATGCGGCGGCGTGACCGTTTCATGGTGGAGGGAGACAATGCTATCGAACAATGTCTAGCGCTGCTTGCTCTCGGCTTTGACGGCGCGCGTCCGAGTTGGGCCGGCGAGGCATCAAATGCGGCTTTCATGCCTTTTCTGGCTTTGGACTTCTGCATGCTGGCCAGGAGAGCGTCGAACTCCGTGGCGAGGTTATCGAGTCTTCTGGAGCTATTTCTAAGGGTTCGCTTTGACATCCAGCACCTCGTTAGTCCTTCTCGGACATTAGATCGGTTTGGCACTTTTGTCCATATTGGCTATTATCGTCAGGCGCAAGATGGAGCCAGGTGCGACCGAGGATGAGGCACTCGCAACGGAGCACGCAGAGGAGGAATGTATGAAACGCAAGACAACGCTGCTGATAATGATGGTTATCGCGTCTTGCAGCCTGGCCCAGGCGCAGAACGTAAGCTCGGGAACTGTCGGAAATAGTTCGACGAGCGCGGGGAACGGCGGCAGTACTAGCGGGGAAGCCAGGGACGTGAGGGCGACCGCCGCCGAAAGCAGTGTTGCGACCGAAAACAGCCAGACCCGTTACGGTCCTGACTCTCGAGCGTGTCCTCTCCTGCCGATTTCCGAACTGGAGGCGCATTTCGGCGGCAAGGCGAAGGTGAAGGGTGGACTGGATGATGGGACGAACGCCATCTGCACTGCCGACGTAAACGGCCATCTCGCCAAGATCCAGAGCGCGCCGCCCGGGACAGCGGGACTGCCGTCGACGATCCAGCAGGGGCTGGCGGGCGTCACAATGACGGCGCAAGGGAAAAACAACATACTCACGATCGAGGAAACAAAGGACTTCGGCAAGGTTGGTTGCTACACCGGGAAGATGACTGTCGAGCCCTTCGGCAACGGACAACCTCTTGCAAAGCCGATCCAGACCACGGTGTGCTTCCAGGTGAGCGGGGGTTACCTGACCTTGAACCTCACCAGTGAAGACCCTAAACAGGTGAGTTACGAGGTCGTCAAGGGCTTTCTCGCGAAGGCAGCGGCGCGACGCAAGTAGGGGTGGCCGTTCGCGTCACGGACGCGGCATCCGGAGAAGTCATAAAGCAAATCAAGGAAACGCGCGAACAGGCAAAGAAGAAAGCGCAACAGACGGTGGATCGCTAACGCGCTGTTACAGCTTCGCTGAGACGCTTCCCGCGAGATAAACAAACTGTCCCGGTCGTCGCGCCGTCTTGTTTCCAACCATGAGCAAGTACCATTTCAGGCGAGGGATGCCCCCAATGCCTAAGCTCCTGTTCCTTCTGTCGCTTTTCGTTTGCTGTTATGCGTTTGCGGGCCGGCCCGCATCAGCGCAATCGTTCGACGCCAACGGAGTCAAACTCCACTACATTGTCGAAGGCAAAGGCCAGCCTGTCGTGCTCATTCACGGGCTCCAC
>JBGPFL010000192.1:0-7640 GCA_041483295.1 Blastocatellia bacterium
CGAAGGACTCGCCGCCGACCCCGAAACCATTCGCGACAACTTCTCGAGCGCTTACCTCGTCGCTGCCGCCGGCCGAATGGTCAGAGACGTCGCCCTGCTCCGCGACCGCGCCGCTCACGTCGAACAACAGCTCGCTACCCTGGCCATCGAAACGGAAGTGAGCTTCGCTTCCCCCGCTCAGTTCAATGCATTCTCTAATGAGATCACCAATGAGATCGCCCGGCTGGCGGCTAAATACAACAGGCAAGACGCTCCTGCAAGCCGGCGCTTTCGACTCGTTCTCGCCGCCCATCCGACTGTTACCAAATCACAGGAGCAGGCTGCCAAAGAGGCCGCCCAACACGAGATAAAAAGGAGAAAGAAGAAGACATGAAAGAGCAACCCCCCATTACTCGAAGTCAAGAGCACGAAATCGAAATCGATGCCCCGATCGAAGAGGTCTGGACGGCGATCACCGAAGCCGAGCAGATCACAAACTGGTTCTCTGAAGCCGCTCGCGTCACTCCCGGAGAAGGAGGCACCTACTGGGTCTCATGGGGAGAAGGCCAGGAGGGAAAGGGAGGAAGCCGCATCGACGTTTGGGAGCCCCCACGAAGGTTCCGCACCTCTCGTAAGGCTGACCAGGGCGGCGTCGATCCTGAAAAAGGATGTAGTAATCCGGATGAGCCCGAGACCACTATAATCGTGGAATACATACTCGAGAGCCGAGGCAGCAGCACCGTGGTGAGGCTGGTCCAGTCCGGCATTCCAATGACACCTCAGTGGGACGGTTTCTACGATGGAACGAACCGTGGCTGGCCTATGTTCTTCCAGGGTCTGCGCCACTATCTCGAGAAGTGCGCGGGATTGGCTCGCAAGACCATCATGATCATGCAGCCCGTTACCACCAGCATTGAAGAGGCATGGAATAAGCTGACGGGCGCTGAAGGTCTCGCCGCGAAGGGAACGCTTCAAGGTCTCGCTCAAGGATCGAGATACTCGGTCACGACTTCAAACGGAGATGACTTCCAGGGCGAGGTGATTCTCAACATATCTCCCAAGACGATAACGTTGACGATTGAGAGCCTCGACAATGCCCTGTTGTCGGCGACGTTTGAAGAGATGAGCGGGGCGACCTATTTCTACATGACCCTTGCCACCTACGGTTGGACTCCCGACAAGAATGAGGCGCTTCGCACGCGCTGGACCGATTGGATGCAGACGCTGCTTCCGGCGACGTAGGGCGAGGGAGTATGGGAGGGTGGGAGAGTGGGAGAGTGGGAGTATGGGAGGGTGGGAGTATGGGAGGGTGGGAGTATGGGAGGGTGGGAGTATGGGAGAGTGGGAGTATGGGAGGGTGGAGTATGGGAATGACTGTGGGCAGTCGCTGGTCTTCGTTGCCGCGTGTCTTGGTGTTGTCCTCCATCCTCCCATCCTCGATCCTCCCATACACCCAAACTCCCATACTTTCCCACACCGACCTGATTTGAAATCTTGATTAGGAGATACACATGAAAAAACAAAACCTGCTGAAGTCTTTTTTCATCGCTGCGCTGATTCTTTCTGCCGGAGTCGCACGGGCTCAAGAGACGCTCTCCGAAGCCGAGAAGGCGAAGAGAATGGCCGAGTCTAACGCTCTTGCCGCGCCGGGTCCGGAGCACCAGCGCCTTCAATCGCTCGTCGGCAAGTGGGACAAGGCGATCAAAGTCTGGCCCGAACCAGGAAAGCCAGCTATGACGTTGAAGGGGACCTGCGAGAACAAGATGATCCTGGGCGGCCGTTTTTTGGTCAGCGAATCCACAGGAAACATGGGCGGGATGAGCGTCGAGACCTTTAACATCATGGGCTTCGATCGGAGGCACAAGAGATATACGAACATCGGCCTCGACACATTCGGAACCTATTACGTCACGGCGACCGGGCCGTACGACGAATCGAAGCAGGCGGTGGTCATGTACGGTGAGGACGTAGATCCGGTGCTTGGAGGCACGCAGAAGTACGACTTCATCTTCCGCGTCCTTGGCCCGGACAAGTACATGTTTGAGATCGTCTTCAAGGACAAGGAGCACACTCGCGGCGCCGCGGAGTTCAGAGCGGTCGAGATAACATATACGCGCGCGAAGTGAGATGAGGGTAGGATCTAGGATTTAGGATCTGGGATTATCTGGGACTTAGGATCCAGGATTTAGGATGGGAGGATCTAAATCCTAGATCCTATTTCCTACATCCTACTTGTTGTACATCTCGATGGCGAGCGCAGTCTGAGGTATGTAGCGCTGAGACTTGACGTCTACCAGCCACTCAGCGCGGTGGTCCTGGCCTGCCCCGTCTTGAAATGAGAACACGACAAGCACCCTGGAATCGGAGCCGTTGATCTTCTGTGTGTGCCAACCCTGGCTGCCCTTGAGATTACTGGAGTCTTTGAACTTCTTGAGTTCCTGCTTCATCACCTCATCAACCGTTAATCCTTCCTCATTAGAAGGCATGCTTCGAAACTTCTCCATGGCTTTGAGCGACAGGACGGGGTCAGCGTGTTTGGACTCCCAGATGGAGAATACGAGCAGGTAGGATCCAAAGCCTGCGAGCGCAATTGCGGCCACGATGATCACGATTCGAACAATCGTGCCCGCGCGGCTGGGTTCTCCATCGTTTTCTTTCTTACCCGATCGCTTCCTACGGAAGGATAGCCCGGACAGGAAGACCTTCCTGGTCTTCCTGTCGTATTCTCTCTCTCTCTCTCGTTGCTTATCCTGTTTGCCCCTCGGTGTCGCGAGGTTACACCCCGGGCAATTGGCTGCTGCAGGTGGCGTCTCGGTGTGGCACTTTGGACATCTCATGATTTCTGGCCGAAAATACTCCGTTCAATTCAAAGCACGTAGAATGCCATAGATACCCGACCGCCTCCATGGCTGGCTTGGGTAACAAATCGTCCCGGTTTTGCTGCTTTATCAGTCGTCGAGGGACCTGCTTGCCGGCCGCACAATTACATTTTCTGTTAGATCGGACGGAAATGTGTGACAATTTGCGCCAGACCCTCTGGGGCAAATCTGGACAGAAATTCCGAGTCGACTCGCAGGCTCCGCGACCGGATCCTGCCAAGCCCCGACTAAATCGCGACCCCCATTCTAATCGTGGGAGGAGGCGGGGCAGGCCGCATGCAGCAGGGTCAAGGTAGCGCATCGGTCTGGTCATTTCGGATTTGCTGCTGTCCAGAATAACTCTTACACTGCAAGGTACATTCGTCATCGAGGCTCGGGATTGGATCTACTATGAGCTCATTCGATCCGGTCAAGGACTACTATCAAGTGCTGGACGTCAGTAGGCAGGCCAACGCTGAACAGATCAAGCGCGCATATCATGCTAAGGCAAGAACGCGCCATCCCGATCTCGGCGGGAGCTCGGCTGCGATGAGAGATCTCAACGAAGCCTATGAGGTATTGAGCGACCAGGCGACGAGAAAGGCTTATGACAGCGAGCGGGGCTTTGCTGAGGACCATCGGTGGCCTGACCCCAAACTGGAGGCGCCTTTCCAGGCCGGGAGCCTTGGAATACGTCGCCCAGACAGAGATTTGTTGTGGCTTACGACCAGAGGCATCATCTGCGCCCTGCTCGCTGTCTTGTGGCTGCTTGCCGGGGAAGAAGCCGGTCTTCATCGAGCGAAGAGCGTCCTGTTGCCCTGGTTAATGCGCGGCTTGGGCATCGCAACCCTGGGAGTCGGGATCCTCTTTGGCTACTCGGCACACAAGCTTGCCCAGCAGAAGATGAGCCATAAACATCTGCCTCGTCCGGAGAGACACCTGTTGATGTACAAGGCTATCTTTCGTGGAGTGATGGCCGGATTCCTCGGTCTTCTGATTCTTTCAATGTATCTGTCAAAGTGATGCGTGACGCGTGATGCGTGACTCATATCATGCTCACGGATCACGCCTCACGCATCACGCATCACGCATCACGGATCACGCATCACGGATCACGCATCACGGATCACGCATCACGGATCACGCATCACGCCTCACGCCTTAAACAAATCTGGCCGCGCGTAGTGGCCGGTCACATCAAGCGTGAGGCTCTCCTCGGCAATCCGTGACAGATCGAGATCGGCGGTTAGAATGACCTCCTCGCCATAGACCGGACCAGCGAGCACCGACCCATCCGGTGCTATGATCGCGCTCCCACCATTCAATATCAGGGACTCCGGGTGCTCCTTCAGCGACTCAATCGGCTCAAACTCCGCGGGCAGGTCGCGAGCCGCCATGATTGATCCGCAGGCGATCACGAAGCATCGCCCTTCGAAGGCATAGTGCCTGCTGGCCACAAGGTTCATCTCCTTAACCTGAGGCCAGGCGGCGATGTGAATATCTTCCCCTGATGAATGCAGGGCGTGGCGGGCCAGCGGCATCCAGTGCTCCCAACAGGTCAGGCCACCGATTCGGCCGGCCCCCGTATCGACACCCTTCAAGCCTGAACCGTCACCCTGGCCCCAGATCAATCGCTCAGTGTAAGTGGGCATCAGCTTGCGATGCCGGTTGAGCAGAGATCCGTCCGCGTCGAACGTCAGCATCGTGTTGTGAAGTGTGCCTCGCCCTGCGCCTTCCCTCACGCGCTCGTGCACACCGATGTTGAGGACAACGTCGTGGTCATGCGCGGAAGCCCCCAGCACCTCCGTGATCGGACCGGGCACCACCACGCTGTTTTCCATGAGTCTGGCGTAGATCTTTTTAGTTGGGGGATGATCCCAGACTGCGTAGTCGCGGCAGCAGTCGAGCCACGCCGGATACCCGGGCAGCCACGTCTCAGGAAACGCGACAACTCTGGCTCCGGTGGAGGCGGCTTCAGATATTAGAGCGAGCGCCTTTTCAACTGAGCGCTCGAGGTCCAGGTAAACCGGCGCTGCCTGAACCGCCGCGACTCTGACAATCATAGGCTCTCCTTTGGCCGGCGGCGTCGCCAGGCGCGCGCCCTTCCCTCATGCCTTCTCTAACGCGGCATACTTCGCCACAAATTTCTTCTGGCCATAGCCCGGGAAGCTCACCGTCAGTTTGGCATCGTCGCCAGAACCTTCGGTACGCAGCACTACTCCAACTCCATATTTAGCATGCCGGACTCGCACTCCCGCACGAAGCTCCGGCTGGGACCGAGCCGAGGGTGACTTCTTTCTTTCTCCCTGTCCACTCGTCACCGGGTTGCTCTTCGTCGGCGCGCCGCCCCCGGCGTCCGCCTCGCCGACCTTGCGCTTGAAGAAGTCGCGGACGCTCTCAACGGAGTTGTAAGTTTTGCCGCTGTAGTTCGACGTCCTCTTGACCGCCCGTGCCGGGTCGCCTCGCGGCGCTGATGCGGCCTGACCGTCACCCTTAGCATCGGGATGGAAGCCGAGCCACGAAGGCCCGGTGGACATGTTCTCAATCAGATCGAACGGCACTTCGTTCAAGAAACGCGAGGGATCGGCCGCCGTGTCCTCACCGAATACCCGCCTCCTCATCGCGTGGGTAAGATATAAATGCTCCTGCGCGCGAGTAATCGCTACATAGCAGAGTCGCCGCTCTTCCTCCATGTCCTCTTCGCTCTCCGCTGCGCGCGAGTGGGGAAAGAGTCCCTCTTCCAGACCGGCGATGCAGACGACCGGAAACTCCAGGCCCTTAGCCGAGTGCATGGTCATAAGCGTTACCCTCGCATCGGACTTGTACTGATCCGTGTCCGCGACCAGCGCCGCATGATCGATGAAGTCGCGGAGCGTCTCGCCTTGCTGCTCCGCTTCGACCGCGGCGTTGACCAGCTCCTCGATGTTCCTTAAGCGGCCTTCGGCTTCCTGAGTCTTCTCTTCTTCGAGCGCATGCACATAGCCCGTATCCAGGGTCGCGGCCTTGACTGTCTCCGACAGCGTCGCACCCGAAGTCACTCGCTCGCCAAGCGCATTGACGATCTTTCGAAACCCCTCGAGCGCCGCCGTGGCCCGAGGTCCGAGTGCGCGATTTCCAACCGCGACGCCGATCGTCTCCCAAAGCGATAGCCCGAGATCTCGCTTGCGCCCTTCGAGCACATCGAGCGTAGTCTTGCCTATGCCCCGAGGAGGCGAATTGATCACCCGCCCGACCGCGATGTCGTCGTTCTGATTGAGCGCGAGTTTCAGATATGCAATGACGTCCTTGACTTCAGCGCGCTCGTAGAACGAGAAGCCGCCGACCATGTTGTACGAGATCCCTCGCCGCCTGACCGCTTCTTCAAACAGCCGCGATTGGGCGTTCGTGCGGTAGAGAACGGCGCAGCGTACATCCTGGGACCGGCGCAGGTGTTCTTTAATCCTCTCGGCTACGAACGAAGCTTCGCCCTCACCGTCGTAGGACTGGTAGTAGCCGATCCTGTCGCCTGAACCCAGCTCGGCGCTTGCGTGGAGAGTCTTCGGAAGGCGTTTGGTGTTCCGCTCGATCACTCGATTGGCCGCGTCGAGGATGGTCTGGGTCGAGCGATAGTTCTGCTCGAGCTTGATCATTTTGGTGCCGGCAAAGTCTTGCTGAAACCCCAGAATGATGTTGAAGTCAGAGCCGCGCCAGCTATAGATGGATTGATCGATGTCGCCCACGACGCACAAGCTTCGACCTCGCCAGAAGGCCTTTCCATTTACTGCTATGCGGCTCATGTCGGCCGCCCCGACCACGATCAGACGAGCAAGCTCGTACTGAATCCCATTCGTATCCTTGAATTCATCGATCATCACGTGGCGAAATCGCTCGTGATAGTAGTTGCGAACCTCCGTCACTCGGCGAAGCAGCTCGACAGTCTTGATCAGGAGATCATCGAAGTCCAACGCGTTGGACTGCCTCAATCTCTGTTCGTAGAGCCTGAAGACCTGCCCTATCTTTTCAACGCGTTCAGTCGAATAGTCAACCTGGCTCGCGTAAGCCGCCGGAGAGGTCCCTCGATTCTTTGCCCCGCTTATCGCCGACAGCGCCTGCCGGGCGGTCAAAGACTTGTCGTCTACCAGGTGCAGCTCCTTCATGATCTGGCGTACGAGCCGCTCCTGATCGTCCTGATCGTAGATCGTGAAGTTGCGAGTGTACCCGGCCTCCAGGCGTTCAATACTTCGACGGAGTATTCGAACGCACAAGGCGTGAAAGGTGGAAATCAGCGGCGACGAACGGCGCTCGTTGGCGAGTGTCGCTTCAACTCGCGACTTCATCTCCTGGGCGGCCTTGTTGGTGAATGTAACCGCCAGGATCTGCTCGGGCCGGACTCCAGCCTGCTCGATCAGATGGACGATGCGAGTGGTAATAACTCGCGTCTTGCCCGAGCCGGCGCCCGCGAGGACCAGCATAGGGCCCTCGATTGTCTGGACGGCGTCTTGCTGCTGAGGATTGAGCTTATCTAGAAATGTCACTCGTCACTTGTCGCTTGTCATTTGATCAAGCTTTGAACGGCTTTGAACTGCGGCGATTCGGCAGTCCTCATCATTTCAAAAAGCGCCATCTCGAGGTTGGACTGCCACGCCCCGGCCTGGGTCAGCCGCGACAAGGCAACCTGCTTGCTCTCCCGCTTGCGCGACGTTATGCAATCGACCAGCAGGTAGACCTCGAGCCCGCGGGATAAGAGATCGAGCACCGTCTGAGCCACACAGATGTGCGCCTCGATCCCGCAGACGATGACCTGCTTCACATCGCGACTGATGA
>JBGPFL010000193.1:0-7634 GCA_041483295.1 Blastocatellia bacterium
ATATCGAGCTTCAAACGCCTCCGGTTCAGCCGCGAAGAAGCCGACCTGATCACTGCCCTGGCTCCGAGGGCAACCAGCATGAAAGCGCTTGATTTCGCCGCCAACCGAGCAACCGTGATCGATTCCCATCTGGATCAGTACCGCATATTGCACTTCGCCACCCACGCGTTGCTAAACGGCCAGCGCCCGGAATTGTCCGGGGTCGTGTTGTCGCTTGTGGACGAGCAGGGCAATCCACAAGATGGCTTTCTGCGCCTTCATGAGATCTACAATCTGAAGCTGAGTGCGGACCTCGTGGTGCTGAGCGCCTGCCAGACCGCGCTGGGTAAGGAAATGAGGGGTGAGGGTCTAATCGGTCTGACCCGCGGATTCATGTACGCCGGCGCGCCGCGGGTGGTGGCGAGCCTGTGGGACGTAGACGACCGAGCAACGGCCGAGCTGATGAATCGGTTCTACAGGGCGATGCTGGTTGAGGGCATGCGTCCGGCCGCGGCGTTAAGGGCCGCGCAGGTCAGTATGCTCCAGCAGAAAAAATGGGCGTTACCTCACTTCTGGGCGGCATTCGCGCTTCAAGGCGAATGGAGATGATGTAACGTTTTCCAGAATCCCATCAGTATGAGTGAATGAGAACCGCGCCTTTACTGAGCCTGCCGATTCTTGCTACCTCGTCGCCCGGATTTGGAGTGTCTTTAGTGGCCGATTCGATTCCAGGAAAGTGGAGCTTAACTCAGGAGGGCTTCGACCAGTTCCTCGCTTGCCTGGATCCTGATAGGGAAAAGGCCGGGCGGCGGTACGAACTGATCCGCTCCAAGCTCATCAACTATTTCGACTGGCGTGATTGTCCCTACCCTGAGGACCATGCCGACGAAGCCCTCAATCGAACCATCAGAAAGATCGAGGAAGGCGACGAGATTCGAGACCCTTCTACTTACGTCTTCGGAGTCGCCCGGATGTTGTTGCTCGAGATAGGGAGAGCGAAGGAAAAAGAGCGTTCAGCGCTGAACCTCCTGCCAGCGACTCAGGCTCATGAGGAGGAGTCCGATGAAGCAGAGATGAGAGTCGATTGCCTCAGACGATGCCTGGAGCGACTCTCGCAGGAGAACCGCGAACTGATCTTCCGGTATTACGAGGGAGATGGAGGGACCAAAATAGTCAACAGGAAGGAGATGGCAGGCCGTTTAGGATTGCCGCCAACCGCGTTGAGGGTGCGAGCCTGCCGGCTCCGCGAGAAGCTGCAGGCGTGCATGGGAGAATGCCTCATTAAGGAATCGGCGGGAAAAATCCGGTGAAACGTTTATTACCGTCGGATCAGTATTGAATGGCGAGGATGAGCCAGATGGAAAATCACGAGGATGAAACACTAATAGTCAGTTTTCTGCTGGGGGAGCTAGCTGAGGATCAGCGAACGCTGGTTGAAGAGCGCCTATTCACCGATGACGACTTTTATTCACAGGTCCTGGCCATTCAGGATGATCTGACTGACGACTACATCCAGGGGAGGCTCGCGGGGGGCCGGCGCATTCAATTCGAGCAGCGTTTCATGAAGTCTCCTCGCAGAAGAGAGCGCGTTGAATTTGCTGGTGCGTTTGCCGCTGTTATGCCTGAACTGCCGGCGGTCCAGCCCGAAGAGTTATCACGACCGACGCTCATGTCGTGGTGGCAATCATTGCTGGCTTCGGTTCGCACGAATAGTCCTTCGCTCGCGTTCGCTGCCTCAGCCGCGCTGATGCTGCTTTTGGTCGGCGCCGGCTGGCTCGTGATTGAGAACCGCCGGCTGGCGAGTCGACTCGATCAGGCGCACAGTCAGCGAGACTCGACAATCGAGCAGGCTGGACTGAGTAACAAAGAGGCCGAGCGAACGAAGCAAGAGTTGGAAGCTGAAATCGCCTCCCTGAGGGGCCGAGGCAACGACATGGAGGCCCGGCTTCAGGAGAAACAACGCGAGCTTCAGGAATTCGAGCGCACCACGCTCAGCTCGCGGACGCAATCTGCACTCGGCGAAGTTGCGACCTTCGTGCTTCCACCAGGTTTGGCTCGCGGCATCGATGAGCCCGAGAAGTTGATCATTCCGAAAGGCGCGCGAACGATCCAGCTACAACTTAGCCTCGAGCGCAACGAAGACTATGAGCGCTATTGGGCGGATATTCGCACGGCGAGAGGCAACCTCGTCTGGAGCAAGAGCATGTTGACTGTCGAGCGGCACGGGCAGGCCCAGGTCGTCGTCTTGAATATCCCTGCACCCGTTCTCTCGATGGGGGAATACGAGGTAGCCCTGAAAGGAATGTCAGGCAGAGGCAAGCTCGAGCCGGTTGGTTATTACTACATCATAGCTTTGAAGAGATAGGCTCTCGTCTTCGTTCCGTAGTACCGCCTTCAGGCGGAGACCTGCATCAACCACAATCCCGATTTCTCCCTCTCATTCAAATCCCGAGTCTACTCGGCCGGGTCAGATCCCTGCCAATTCGTTGAATCCGCGTCGTCCGTGGTCCGTCCAAACGAAGGAGCCTGCCAGATTGTTCAACGTCACTGGCAGCCAATTCACTCGAGTGGTCGGCACCGCGCTACAACAAAGTCCCCACCTCGATTCAGGCTCTGTAACGTTTCTTGATTCCTCCGCAGTATGGGTGAGAGCAGGCGAGTCGAGCAATGCCTCGGCGCTTCCGGACGAGACTGTTGCGATGAAGAAAGGTCTCTGCGGATCGAATATGAAAACGAAGCAGACCACTGAGGAGCCGATGAAACCGGTGCGCAAACTAGCCAGATCCATTCTTGCGGCAACGCTGATTGTCCTGGGTTTCACCGAAGCAGGCAGCTCAAATACCCGCACGCTTGAAACGCGATTCTCGCTCTCTTCAGATGTCAGAAGCGAGTTCAGCACACAATTCCCGTTGCTGAGCGAAGGTCGCATTTTGATTGAGGCGGCGTGGACCGCATCGCATGCCGCTGCTGCTTCCGCATCGCTCACTCTTGTTCTGATTCAGCCCGACGGCACCGAAGCAACTCGCAGAACCGGCGGAAGCATTCTGCGGTTCGAGCACCGGGTGGCCGCGCAGGATATCGAGCGATTCGTAAGAGCCAACCGAACGAAGTGGACCGTCAAGGTACTCAATGGCTCGGATGCGAACAGAAGAGAGGTGTCAGGCACGTTGAGAATCACGGTACCCGCTGAAAGCCGCGCCTTGGAAGATACACAGTTCACCCTGCTCGGCTCTGGTAATGCGCAAGAAATTCCATTCAACATTCCGGCGCCCGGCAGAGTAGAGGTCGAAGTAAGCTGGCAGCCCGACGTTGTTTCAACGCCGCCGGCGGCGCAGATTCCGCTAACCGTAAGCTTTATTCATCCGGGCGAGTCAAGGACTTACGCCCGTCGACAGGGAGCAAGTCCAGTCAGGTTTGACCATCAGATCACCGACGGAGCGCTAGACCGCGGCGCAAGGTGGATCGTCAGGGTTCAGAACGACCGCCAGACGAAGGTGAAAGGCAGGGTCAGGATAACCTACACCCCCAGTCTTTGATCTAAGAATTGGCGCTTATGACTCGACGCTGTGTCGATGATTCGGGACAACACCACGAGTTCGAAAGGAGACATTAGAATGAAGCTCACCAGAGTACCTCGCATATCCAACATAAGGCCGGGTGTCGCAGCGGTTGTAGCGCTTAGCTTGATCATCCTGCCTCTGCTGATCCCGTCAAACGCTGCTGGGACTGCAGCACCGCCGAGTATAAACCTGCGGAGCGAATCTCAACTCCGAAGCGAAGCCGCCAGGTACGAACGAGCGAGGAGCGAGATCTCAAGGATTCTTAACATCAAGCTGGACTCCCTGGCTGACTTGAAACAAGCGGTAGCCATCTTCGACCGGGAACACGAAGGACTCAAGTTCCTGCTCTCAGAGTTCTTCGTCATTGCGATCGGGGATTCCACCTTCAATAGCGCCTTGAAGAGGAAAGTGACCGACCAGAAGAGCGCAGAAGCCTTTGGAAAAGAGCTCGGCCGAGATCCTAATTCGATCCTCAATCTGGGCGGGGCTGGAGCGCTCAAGACCCGGTTGCTTCAGACTGCCAGCACTGATGGCGCGATACTGAGAAAGGTCGCGGAGAGGCTGAAACTGGCGGCCGAAAAGTTAAAAAGGACCAGCGGATCGTTGAACGACACGCAGAGTCCGAATCGATTGAGACCGATCCCCGTCAGCTTCAGTGCACCAGGGCCTGACAGAGAAATGACTATTCCCCCGGCCAAGACCGACCTGACGGCCGTAGTCGTAACCACGCTGATCGTTGCGGCGATCTTTACTCCCCTCGGACCCGCGGTCGTTGCTGGAGCAGTTGTGCTCTCGGGACCGATTTCGCTAGCGATCGTTGCCGGATTGGCTGCCTACACGGTTGAGAAGCTCATCGAGAATTATGGCAACCAGCACGCAGACGCCATTGCCAATTGCGAGGACGCGGCCAACGCACGACTGCAAACCTGCGAGGCCAGCGCAACTGGGCTGCTAGCCCCGCTGATTAAGGCGGTGTGTATTGCTCAATGGCTTCTTGAAGTCGCCGATTGCGCCTTTGCCTAGTGCAGAAATTGTGACTTTCCGGAGGAGAAATCGATGAAAGCCTACTCCAGCATTCTTGCGTGCGTAATGTTTCTAGGCGGCGGCGTTTCCAGCGCCCACACGCCCGCGCAGAAGCCAACGCCTCCGACCGCTCCCAGCTTGATCCTCGAAGTTGATTTCAAACTCAACGCGGGCGCGGCTTCGACCAAACAAAGGTTGGTGACCCTGGATTTCACCGCGAGACTCAAGAACAGCGGGCCAGGGCAGGATCTCACGTCGACCGTTCATCACTATCGCGTGCTAGAGTCGCCTACCCTGTTCGTCGCGGATCTATCGGCACAGCCCTGGATTCCGCTGAGCAAGCATCCCGAGGTTCATCAGTTGGCATTGCGCAACGGACAGGGTGAGCGTTACGGCGAGCGCCGCGTGATGTTTCAGGTCAAGACCGACACGCTGACTTCAGACGTCGTGAGCGATACGATCACGCTCGAGCCGGTGCTGAAGGAGTACCGGGTATCTGCAGGAGCTTCTGGTCACCCGCTTGTTCAGTATGCAGCCGGACAGGGGTTTCAGTTTCCGCGCGACAACCCAGGATGTCACAGCAACCGTGACTCTACCGAGTGCGCGAGTCGCCGAACCTGCTCGATGCAGATCTGTCCGGACAACCCTGGATTCCGATAGATCACTCCTGACCCATCAGTTGTTCCAGTTGGCATTGCGCAACGGACAGGGACAGAGGTACAGCGAACGCCGAGTAATGTTGCAGGTCAAGATCGACTCACTGACCTCGAACGTTGGGACGGACACGATATTTCTGGAACCAGTGCTCAAGGAATACCACGTCTCCGCGCAAGGTTCAGGGCACCCACTTATCCAGTACGCGGCAGGACAGGGATTCCAGTTTCCGCGCACCTTTTACGAAACATGCAAGGGGGGTAGCTGTGCTGGGACCTTTCAAGCGGATGGCAGTATCGCAACAGGCAGCGCCTCTGTAGGATGTCAGAGCCTGTCGACGGGTGGTGGCACTGGGCTGGCTCCGGGACCTGGCTCGGGGGGAACTTGCGTTACTAAAGCGGATTACCTTCTGTTCGTTGGACGCAGCCCTAATCAATTCTGGCGAATAAAATCGGTCGCCGTCTCGGGCGCCGACGTGGTTATTGATAGCAGAAACCGCCTTCGAGCGAAATTCACCTTCGAAAACAAAGACGGGTCCTGCTTGCCTCCAAAATCGATATCCGTTGGCGATGTGGTTGTGGAAGGCCCGGAAGCGGACCGCTTCATCGACGCCGCCAATCCGTGGAAGAACGCATTTGTCCAGCAGTGATTCTTACTATTTGAGGCCGCGAGGCCGCACCTCGCGGGCGCTCTGACCGTCTCCATAGAAAGGACACGTACCATGAAGAACGTATCGAATTCACTCGCGCTTAGGGCCGCCATCGCCGTAACCCTGTCCGTAAGCCTGACCGCCTCTGCGCGGCCTAGCCCGTCGGTTTCCACCGCGGCATCATCGCCGGCGAGCATAGACCTGAGAAGCCAGTCCCAGTTCAGAAGCGAGGCAGCAAATTACGATCGAGCCTTAAGCGAGCTCTCGAAGATTCTCAACATGAAACTGGAAACGAAGGGTGATCTTACACAGGCTCACGCCATATTCGAGCGGGAGCACCTAAACCTCAGGTTCCTGCTATCGAAGCTCGTCGTCACAGCCCTCGGGGATTCGGCGTTTACCAGCGGCCTCATGAAAAAGGTCACCGACCAGAAGAGCGCCGAGCAGTTTGGAAAGGAACTTGGTAGAGACCCGAATTCGATCTTCACGGTTAGCGGGGCCGAATCACTCAAGACGCGGATGCTTCAGAGCATTGAAGCTGACGCCGCGACTCTGCGCAAGGTAGCGGAGAAACTGAATCAGGCGGCCGAGAGGATAAGGAAGACGACCGGGCGAGCGGGTGACTCTCAGACTCTTGATGGCTTCAAACCGATTCGGGCGAGCTACAGCACAACGAGGCTTCCTGCCACGCCGCTCCACGGGTTTGTCGCACGGGTGACTCTCAAAGACCTGGCCCTCGGATATATAGCTGCCGCGCTCCTGCTGTACGGAACAGGGGGTACGGTCATTGCCGGAGCGATTGCTCTTTCGGGCCTGCTTTCGATACTCGTTGCAGCACTGCCTGCCCTCCTTATTCTAGAGATCGTAGAAAACTACGGCACGCAAGCAGGACGAGACGCGATTGCCAAGTGTATGGACCAGGCTGAGGCTCGTCGAAGCCGGTGCAAGTCAGACGCCAATAGTGCCGGACTCTTCACCATATTTCTTTATGTCGCCTGCGATGCTCAGTGGATTCTTGATGCAGTCGCTTGCCAGGCGACTCCTTAGTCCATTCCTAATGGCGCGACTCGGCGAGCGCGCACGTGAGGGCAGTGATAGACCCTGCGAGGAAAACAGAATGCTGAATTCAACACCCGACAAATTCCTTCCGCGATGTTTGCGCTTCACTCTAGTTGCGGGGCTCCTGTTCGCATTTCAGTCAGCAGTGCACGCAGGCACGTTGACCGTTAACGTTCTGCGAACGAAGAGCAATGCCAGTGTTCCGCTTGTCGGCGCTCAGGTATGCATCTCAGGTAATTCCGGCGCCCAGTCGACGACTACAAACAACAGCGGCACTGCGACCTTTGCTAATGCACCGCAAGAACAGCTCACGCTGACTGCAAGCGCGAACGGCTTCATCGGCCAGTCGATACAGTTCACGATGGTAGCGGCGGACAAGACGGAGTCTTTCCTTCTTCAACCGGGAAGCGGCGGGCCGATCTGCAATCCTGCGCCGCCGCCGCCGGTGACTCTCTCGTCCCTCGTTCTCAACCCGACGAGCGTTAACGGCGGAACCGCGTCTCAAGGTACTGTCACTCTCTCCGCGGTAGCGCCACCAGCCGGGGCTGCAGTTAGTCTGTCCAGCAACAACACCTCCGCCGCGACCGTGCCTCCAAGCGTCAACGTGTCCGCCGGCTCAAGCAGCGCCACATTCCCAGTCTCCACCAGCGTGGTTTCCAGCGCCACGTCTGTGATCATAACCGCGAGCAATGGCGGCACAAGCAAGACGG
>JBGPFL010000194.1:0-7613 GCA_041483295.1 Blastocatellia bacterium
TCGACAACCCAGTTGATGTCGAGGTGCGTCTCCTCGGCGAGGATCTCGGCAAGAGTGCAGCCGCCCAGGTATTCCATCACCAGATAGGCGAGGCGGTCGCGGCCGAGGGGAGCGAAGCCGAAGTCGGTTACGTTCACGACGTTTGGATGGCGCAGACGCCCGGCAGCCTTGGCCTCGCGCCGAAAACGTTCCACGAACTCATCGTCGGCCATGAACTGGGGCGTGATGACTTTGAGCGCAACCGGCCGGTCCGTTCCCAGATGGGTAGCGAGATAGACGGCTCCCATGCCGCCCTTTCCGAGCTGCCTTTCGATGAGGTACTTGTCGTCAAGAACCTGGCCAATTAGATTTGCGTGTGGCATAACAAGACCGCAGATCTAGTGAGGATTCGGGGCCTCGACAAGTACCTCGCTCTCCGCGGATTCATGCTTCGGCTCTCCGCTCAGTCCCCCGCCACAAACGGCCAACTGTGCGATGATCGAGGCATCCTTGCTGTTGAGTTGCTGAGCCAGCAGCAGCGCGCGATCGAAATCGGCGCGCGCCAGCGACGAGAGGGTGCCTTCCAGAGCAAGGTGATAGAGGTTGTCGTTTCCGGGCGGCCGCGAGGGGGAATCGGGCGATAGCAACACCTGGTTGAGCCCCTTGATAGCCGACTGCATTACCTCGAACGCCCGAACCGTGTCGAAGGACGCGAAACTGTTCGCGACTGCGAGCAATGCCTGGACCCGTTCCCCAGAGGGCTCCGCCTTCAACGCCTCGCTCTCCGCTTCGGTGAGCAGTTCGGCTGCGCGAATACGGTCGTGACGGGCTAGAGACGCAAGTGCCGAGGTCACGAGCACGCCCAATCGGGTGTTCCTATCCTCTATTCGATGGGCGATCGCAACCGCGTCCTCGATCCGGCCCTCTGAAGTTCGACGCCTCGCAATCTGAGTCAACACCCTATCGCGAGTCGCAACCGAGGCGATCCTTAGCGCGGCTGCCTGGGCTTCGGTGGCTTCTCCCTGGGCAAGCCACGAAAGCGCGGCTCGCGCATAGAGCGCGTCTCGCTCAGAGGCTTCGGCTGTTTCGCGCGCCTGGCGGGCCACATCCGCCGGACCAAGCGCCTCGAAAGGAGTCGACTCCACCAGCCGCTCCGGTGTGGTTGCATCGGTCAAATCCGCTATCCGGCTTTTCAACTGAGGAAGACGTTCAGGCAGGTAGCGCGCGAAGAACTCAGTGAGCTGCCGTCCAATGAAATAGATCGCGGACTTGTCATCAAGCCTCGGCGTTCCATCTGAACCCTGCCCTGCCGGTTCGACTGGAGGCCGTTCGCGGTAACGCATTATCCGACTGAACGCTAGCCTTAGAAATCGCTCGGTCTCGTTCTTGCCGACGCTGACACTGGCGGAGCTGCCCTGGGACGCCAGATATGAACTGAGCGCCTCGAGGTCGGCCAGTGCGCACGATGGAGAGCGCTCGATCCGATCTACGGCGCTGGAAAACAGCAAACGCGCAAGCGACCGATCGACCCCTCCGAGGAGCATCAACAAGCGCGGGAAGTTCGGCGATATGAAGGGGGAGGGATCTTCGGGGCCTGCCCCCAGGCTCAATTGGCCGAGGGTCATCGCGCGGTTGGGATCAAGCTCCACGATTTGAAGGGCGACGCTCACGAACAGTTCGCGCTTAACAGCGTCCAACCGACCCTGAGCCGCGGCCGGCGCCCCATCCGATTCGCTGAAGCCTTCGTCCTTGCCTGAGTCGGGCGGCAACACGAGCTTGCGCGCAAGCTCTTCGACCAGTTCTGGGTCCCTTGCGGCGATCTGGTTAAGCAACTCTGCGCGCAACTGAAGCTTCGTCCGGGGCGTCGTAGAACCCCGCTGGTTGCTGCTGTCGCCCCTGTCGGCGTCGCCCGTGGTAAGAGATTCGAACGCCTGGCGGAACATGGCGCGTGCGCGATCGGATTCATATGGCCACAGCAGCGTGGCCGCTCGCACCTGCGCGTGCACCGAGAAGACGAGGTCATCAGAGGATCGAGCCTGGTCAGCCAGGTAAATCAGCAGCGCCTGGATCCTTGATCTCGTTCCAGTGACGTCTCTGAGCCTTGGACTCTGGACGCCCAGCGCTGTGCCGCACAGAGCTATCAGGACAGAGAGTATCGCGAACTTCTTGGGAGCCTCTGGGGGCATACGGCGACTCTACCACAAGGATTGGCCAGGATGAAGCGAACAGCCCGCGTTTGTCGTTTCTCGTTTCTCGTTTGTCGTTTTGCATTTCGTTTTTCGTTATTCGTTTGTCGATTCTGGTTTTCTCGTATCTGATTTCTGGTTTAGACTAGGGAACTAAGAGCGAGAAACGTAAGACGACAAACGAGGAACGAGACATGTCGTTTGTCGTTTCTGGTTTTCTCGTTTTTGTTTTCTGGTTTAGACTAGTGACGCTAGAACGAGAAACGATAAACGAGGAACGACTTTTTACAGTGGACTATTTTCGAAGCAACTAGCCCAGAGACAGGAGCCCAACGATGGAACGCTTCCTTGGGAAGTATTCGCCTTACCTGTACGCCCTTCTGCGAATCATGTCTGGTTTGATGTTCGCAATGCATGGCACCCAGAAGCTTTTCGGCATACCTGGCAACAAGCCCCCAATGCCCCGGGCCTCCCTTTTCGGGGTCGCCGGCATAATCGAGCTAGTGGCGGGCCTGATGATTGCCCTCGGGCTGGTGGCCGGCTACGCCGCTTTCATCGCAAGCGGCGAGATGGCGGTGGCTTTCTTCAAGCAGCATTTTCAAGCTCAAGCCATCTTGCCGATCCTCAATGGCGGAGAGCTGGCCGTGCTCTACTGCTTTATCTTTCTCTACATCGCCTCGCAGGGATCGGGTACCTGGTCGTTAGAGCGACTACTCCACCGACCGAAGTCAGGTGCAGGCCGAGCCTCTTGAGGCGGGCCTACCGGCGAAGTGGGATTTCACCAATCGGCGATCTTTGCGGGTATCCCCCTACGTGATGCGCCAGACGATCCGAGTGACCAGCCGGAGGCGTTAGCAGTAATCGTGATTGACTATGACGGCGTGAATCCTGCAACGCTCGTAACGGACGAGAGAGCACCTCAGTCAGCGCACAGCATTTACTACGGCAATTTTATCAACCGCATTTGCGCGCTTTATGAGCGGAGGCAGAGATAACGATTTCTGGCTGATTTGCGAACAGGCTTGTCGTTTTCCTCTCGAGTCTTTGCTTGGCGTATTCGACGTATGAAGGCTCGATCTCCACTCCGATAGCGTTCCTGTCACACCTCGCAGCGGCGACCAAAGTCGTACCCGTTCCCATGAACGGATCGAGAACCGTATCGCCGACGAAGGAAAACATCCGCACAAGTCTATAGGCCAGTTCCTCTGGATACGGCGCGGGATGGTCGCGAGTTGTCTCGCCGGGCACGTTATTCCAGATTTGCTGAAACCATGCTTGATGCTCTTCTTTTGTGAGCCGTGAGGCGTCCCGTTGCTCGTCCGTAGGCTGTCGGTATCCACCCGGCTTGCGTAGCATCAGAATAAATTCAACATCGTTCTTTATGATGGCGTTTGGCTCGTAAGGCTTCCCCAGGAACGAAGAGCCGTTTTCAACTTCATAGTTGGCATTAGCGATCTTGTACCAGAAGATCGGAGTGAGACTATCGAATCCGACCTTGCGAGCGCGAACCACGATGTCAGCGTGAAGGGGTATTACTGAATGCTTCCCGTGCCTTCTTCGAGACAAACAGACATCACCAACAACACATACCAAGCGACCGCCAGCAACCAAAGCGCGATAGCAATGCCGCCAGACTCTATCCAGCTCGTCGTGAAACTGTTCATAAGCAGCAATGCTGCCTAGCTGATCGGCGTTCAACGGGTATTCCTTCAGAGTCCAGTATGGCGGTGAAGTCAATACGAGATGGAGTGAATCAGAGGGCAGCCAATCAAGCTCGCGAGCATCGCCAGGATGGATCGTCATTGTGGGCCGGGGGCCAGTTTGCATGTTCAGGATCATAGGTATTCTCCCGCTGTTTTCAATCTAACTTTGTTCATGCTGCAAGCAAGTCACTCAGGCTGCAAACCCTTGTCGTAATCCCGGCTGCCATTGCCGGTGTTACTCTGAGCGACGATGTCCGGCTACGCACTTCGACCTACAACCGTCTTTGCCGTTTCCTAACCGCTAACTTGTGTTGCCGGGCTGGTGTACGCGCCTGCGCCGCTCGTGTCTGCCCGCTAGTGTCGATACTTTCGAATCACGCCGATGACGATGCCTTGAATGTCGACATAGTCCGGCTCCTTGACGATGATAGCTTCATAGTTATCGTTGGCCGGCTCCAACCGGATATGGCCGCGCCCCTTGTAGAATCGCTTTACCGTCGCCTCGCTTCCGTTGACCAGAGCAACCACGGTCTGCCCGTTGGTCGCTGTCTGACACGACTCGACGATGATGAAGTCTCCTTCGCGAATCTGCTCATCTATCATCGAATCGCCCCGCACCCGCAGAGCAAATGTGTGACCTCGCCCTATCATATCGGGCGGCACGGCAATCGTTTCGTCACTCAAGACCGCCTCGATGGGCCGGCCCGCAGCCACCGTTCCCAATAGAGGTATCTCACTGGTTAACTCCGGATCGGACTGGTCCACAAGCTCTATCGCTCGGCTTGCGTGGGGAACGCGGCGAATCAAGCCTTCACTTTCAAGAACGGACAGCAGTTGATGAACCGTCGCCGGCGAGCGCAGCCCCAACTGTTCTCCGATCTCGGCCATTGTGGGCGCAAAGCCTCGCTCTTCAATGAACCGCGCAACGAAGTCATACACTTCGCGCTGTCGTGGAGTTAACGCCATTTTCGCCAACCTCGTGACTCACGAGCCAGTCGATGTCGTGGCCCATCACATATACATTGCCTGCGATGGTGAGCACTTCAGTGCGGCCTCGCCCGCTCCTGGTCTGGATCTTCCCGATTTCATGACCATCCAGCAGAACCCGGTCATGCCGGCACCACCCGCCCATCGTTCGGATCTTCCGGCCCGGCTTGATTCGCACTTTTGCATGTATCGCTTGCAACAGAGTCATGGCGTTCATACACCTCTTCTAGTCTCTTCCTGCAAAACGGGGCAATGACTAACAACCGAAGTTATACGAAAATAGACGAAAATTGTCAAGCAAAAAGTTCGCGATGATCGGCGCGGTTGCAACCTGCACTGTGCTCAGATGAGGGACCCTCGGCTGAATTACGAGGATGAGGATGGCGAAGAAGGTGGGGCGACGGGCTGTCCGATGCCCCTGAGCGAGTTTTGAACACCAGCTGGCGCAGTCCTATCTGGATCGGGGCCTGATCGCGCTAAAAAACGTCCTCGCCAATCGACCCTGGAGACGTAGGATCTCCGACGACGGGTCGCTCTCAATCGACCCTGAAGCCGTAGGGCGGCGACTCCGTGTTGCGCGGATTAACCGCTCGAAGAAAGTGCTGACCGGAGGAGAGGCTCAATTTCTTCACCACAATCACATTGCCATCAACGCTGCCTGGCGTCTCTACTCCATCGATGAGCAGCACAACAGTTGGGTCGAACCTCTCACCGGTCACCGTCAGCTTCTTCCCCGGCTTGTACTTCACCTTGGTGATAGCCGGAACCGGGACGGGATCCACAACAGTCAACTGGAGCGCGGTCGAGGCGGTCGTTGATCGCTGGTCTCGCAGGCCAATCGTGAAGCTGAAGACCCCTGTGCTTGTAGGCGTTCCCGATATTACACCCGTCGCGGGATTCAGACTCAGCCCGGGCGCCAGCGAACCAGCTGCCAACGACCATGTGTAAGGCGGCGTACCTCCGGTCGCCACAAGACCAACCGAGTACTGATTGCCGCGCACCGCGGCTGGAATTGTCGAGGTCACCAGTGCAATCGGAGGCGGCGGCGGCATCACGATGATCGACAAAGACCTCTCCCCGAATCGCGACGCGGCATCGGTGACCCTAACTGCAAACGCGAAAGTCCCAGTCGAAGCCGGAGTACCCGAAATCAGTCCCGTGTTCGCCGCCAGGCTGAGACCGCCAGGCAGGGCGCCGGTCTTCAAGGTCCAGGTGTATGGAGGCGTGCCTCCTGTCACATTCAACTGCTGCGAGTAAGCCAGTCCCATCTCAGCGGACGAAAGCACCGAAGTCGCGATGTCTGGCGGCGGAGTCGGCTGAACCACGTTGATCGCGGCGTTGGTTGACATAGCGCCAAAGAAGCCCGAACTCAGCTTGATCATCTGCCACTGGAAGTTATAGGTACCCGAGTTGACTGGAGCGTTCACGCCAAAGTTGACCGTCACCTCGCCCCCCGGCGCGACCGGACCCGGCAAGCTCAACCGATTCATTCCCCAAACGTTGTTGTCCTGCGGGTTCTGAGTTCCGAGTTTATAGTCAGCAACGGTCCATGTAGTCGCCCCCGTGTTTTTCATCGTGATCGACGCAGCATATGCCTGGCCGGTAGTCATCGAATTAGCAATAGCCTCGGAGACGAAGGCGGAATTGTCGGTGCCCCCGCCGTCGCCCACCTGAATGGACACGTTTGCCGACATCTGCCCGAAGAAGACATTGTCCTGCACGCACTGCCATTGAAAGTTGTATCTCCCCGGCGTCAACGGGGCGAAGGCTGTAAACACCAGGTCGAGTGCCTCGCCTGGCTGCACAACGAAACCCAGCAATTGAACTATGTTGCCACCCCAGACAACGTTGTTGGCCGGATTCTGTGAGCCAAGTCTGAATCCCGCCGACCCATTCCAGGCTTTGGTGCCGATGTTGTTCCACTTGATGTTCACATTGAAGGGCTGGCCGGGTGGCACATTCGCAGGTATGTTCTGCGACACGAACTGTGAGTTATAGTCCTCTCCAGGCAACCCGACGTTGATCGAGAAGACCCGTTGCGCGCTCCCTGAAGCCGCATCGTTGACCTTGACCGTAAATGTAAAGGCGCCGCTGCCTGAAGGCGTGCCGGACAGAACGCCATTGGCTCCCAGAGTCAATCCGGTGGGAAGCGAACCCGTACCGGGAACCAACGTCCAGGTGTAAGGCGACGTGCCTCCGTAAGCGATGAATGTCTGTGAATACTGAGTCCCAACCGTGCCGCCGGCCAGCGGCGATGTGGTCGCGATGGTCAGCGGTCCTGGTCCTCCTCCGCCCGATCCTGGATAGATGAATGTGATTCCGTTTATGTCGTCTTGATGCAAGCCCGCGCATCGACCGTCAAAGTTCGCATAAGCAAACATCGTCGCATCCTGGAACTGTGAGTGGCCCAGCCCAAGCGCGTGGCCCATCTCGTGCGTAGCGATCAATCGAACGTTGCAGTGTTCTTCGTAACTGCAGCGAGCGTACTTGTTGAACGAGATGTGCCCTCCATACGCCTTGAAGAAGCGAGTCCCGTTGACCACAACCGATTGAGTCCGATCCCAACTGAAGCCCCCCAGGGCAAGTATCCCGGAGCAAAAGCTCGGATCCGGCGCAAACCCGCCATCGCAGTGATCGAACACTATCGTGTTTTGATCTCGCAGTTGGCAACCGCCGGTCGTCCCCCCGTTGACCACCCGCATGCGGCATCCGGGCAAGCCCGACCATGCATTCATAGCGGCGTTGATGTCGTCCATCA
>JBGPFL010000195.1:0-7609 GCA_041483295.1 Blastocatellia bacterium
CAACGTGCATCCGCAAGCCGTGGTCGGGCACATCGCCAACTTCATGTACGAATATGTTTTCCACGACCTGCCGATCTGCAGTTCCACTTTTGCGCCGATCGACTTTATCTTCCCGGAAGGAAGCATCCTGAACCCGGACAAGATGGCCGCAACCAGTTGCTGCGTCTACATCGGAATGCAGACCCGCTGCGCCACCCACAACGCCTTCGCCAAGATGACGTTCTCGAGCGCCGAGTTGTGGCAGCAAGTGGCCGCATCCCCCGGGAGCCAGCACACAGCGCAGATCTGTGCCGGACTCTCTCAATGGAATCTCGCGGTCTCTGACGTGCTCTCCTTCTCGCTCAACACACAGGGGCAGGGCGGGCGCGCTTCTGCCGATGGCATGGACGCCTACGGATTTGCGTGGTGTGCATTTGGCCGCGCCCCCGACTCGGAACAGGTCGAGAGCGAGCTGCCCGTGACCGTCACGCTCTCGCAACACTGGAAGGATTCGTGCGGCGCCGGGCGGCATCGGGGCGGCTCGGGAGGCGTGCAGCAGTGGATGATTCACAAGGTGCCGCAACTGGTCTCGCTCTGCATGGGCAATGGAAGCAAGGTCCCTCTCAGCCAGCCCTTGTTCGGTGGATATGCCTCTCCCCCTATTCCCGGAATCAGCGTTCGCAAGGCTGACTTGCTGCAGAAGATGGCACAGGGAGACTCGCAACTGACTCTCGATCACCGCGACATCCTGGAGAAAGGCACGATTCAGGGTGAATGGAAGTACGAGCTGATTGCGCGGACGCCCAGTGTTTACGAAGAGGGAGATCTATTGTTCGGCTTTAGTGGCGGCGGCCCGGGCTATGGCGACCCGCTCGAACGGGATCCCGACGAAGTCCTCGAAGACCTGCACAAGAATATCATCTCGGATTGGACCGCTCAGACAATATACCGCGTCGCATACGACCTCGAGCGGCGAAAGCTGGATCCGGTAAAGACGAAACAACTGAGAGACGAGGAGCGGCGGGCACGCCTCGCGCGGGGCAAGCCTTTCGACGAATTCCAGCAAACGTGGAATGAGTTGAGTCCGCCGAAAGAGATCCTGCAGTGGTACGGCTCGTGGCCGGATGCAAAGCCTCTCGGGCCTATTTTCCGGCCCTGAGCTATGCCTGCAAATCCCACTCCCCGCCAGATGCTCGCAGGACTATTGCAGGGAATGCCTCCGCCCCGCCCGCTCTGGGTGCCGATTGTGTTCTCGCTCGGCGCAAAGATGGAGAACCTTCCGCTCAGCGCCTTCCTGGGCAACGCCACGAAGATTTCAAACTCGCAAAGACAGATCCGCAGCCACCTGCGTTCCGATGGCCTCGCGTGTTATTTCGATCCTTATCTCGAAGCTGAAGCGCTGGGGGGAGTGCTCGAGTGGAATACTGAAACTCAGGGACCTACGCTCGGCTGGCCCAAGCACGCTGAGAAGGGCGAACTGCCTGAAAGCCTCCACGGGCCTGAAGAAGCGATGAAGCGAGGCCGAGTGGGCGTCGCCATCGAAGTGATTCGCCGCTTGAAGTCTCTGCTGCGCGATGACTCTCTGTTGACCGCCGGAGTCGCCGGCCCATTCACACTCGCGGCCCGCATCACGCAGCTAGAGGGCGAGGATTTTGACTGCGACCTCTTGCCTGAAGCAGCGTTGGAAGTTGCCGTCTCGCTAATGACGCAGTTGTCGGCGGCATTTGCGGAAGCGGGCGCGAATCTGATCTTCATTCAGGAAGCTGGCCTGCTTCGCCTAACTGCGGAGAGGTGTGAAGCGTGGGCGTCACGGCTGGCGCCGGCCCTGAATATCATCCGTTTCTATCAAGCGCTTCCTGTACTCCAACTAACGGACAGCCGCTCCTTCGCTGAGAATAGCGAGGTCATATTCCAACAGCATTGGGATTGCGTGGTGTGCCACACGGTGGAGTTCCCCCCATCCGCGACGGTCCAGCAGTCGAGTGATGTGTCGCGAGGCGTCGCGCTTCCTCCGGAAGCACTCCAAGCGGAGGAGGCAGGTGATCGAGATCTCGACAAGATCCTTGACTACGTGATGTCGGAGTTGCGCCCCACAATCGTGACGACTGCGGGCGACGTTCCTGTGGGCACGGATATGAAGCGGCTCGTGAGGATCTCGGAACGTGTCCGCAGTTACGACGCCACGCGACCACCAGGGCGTTCTGAAGACTGAACCGGTGGCAGTCCACTCGTCCAGCTCGAGTCGAAGTTGAACCCGAGAGTGTGAGAGGTTGGGAAGGGGACTCACCGCAGTCGAAGTTGAACCCAAGTGCGAGAAGTTGGGAAGGGGACTCACCGCGGAGGCGCAGAGGACGCAAAGGGGGCGCAGAGATTCCCTGAGTCTACCCTCTGCGCAACCCTTTGCGCCCTCTGCGTCTCTGCGGTGAGGCCTCTTCCCAACCCGCAGTCTCGAGGGTGAAAACCGGTCTGCCTTTGATGCTCCGACGTTCGACCCGGCCTCTGGTAGAATAGCGCGATGCCCGAGTTGCCTGACATAGTGGCATACATCGAGGCGCTCGAACCCAGAGTGCTGGAACAGCCGATCCAGGACATTCGCCTTTCGAATCCCTTTCTGCTTCGTTCCGTCAGCCCATCATTAGAAGAGATCTCAGGAAAGACGGTCACGCATCTCCGGAGGCTTGGAAAGCGGATCGTGTTTGGCCTCGAGGACGAACTCTTCGTGGTCATCCATCTCATGATTGCCGGTCGCTTTCACTGGAAAGCACCTCGTGCCAAGCCCACTCGGCAGACGCTGGCGACTTTCACGTTCCCTTCAGGAGCTTTGACGCTGACAGAAGCCGGTTCAAAGAGGCGCGCCTCGCTCTACCTTGTCCGAGGCGAGTCGGCATTAACGGCCCATGATCCTGGAGGTCTCGAAGTTCTCGGCGCTGATCTGAACAGCTTCCGACTTGCGCTGACTCGCGAGAATCACACTCTGAAACGGGCTCTCACTGATCCGCACCTCTTCAGCGGCATTGGCAATGCCTATTCGGATGAGATCCTCCACGCAGCCGGGCTATCGCCGCTCAAGCTGACAAGCCGGCTGGATGATTCCGAAGTGCGCGGCCTGTACGAAGCAACGCAGGGGACGCTGCGGCTCTGGTCAGAAAGACTGCGGAGAGAAGCCAGGGAGAGCTTTCCCGAAAAGGTTACGGCTTTCAGAGAAGACATGGCGGTCCACGGCCGGCACGGCAAGCCCTGCCCGAGGTGCGGCACGCCGGTCCAACGGATCGTCTACGCGGAGAATGAGGCCAACTACTGCCCCGCGTGTCAGACTGGCGGGAGACTGTTGGCTGACCGCGCGCTCTCGCGCCTGCTCAAGCAAGACTGGCCGCGCACTCTCGAGGAGATGGAGCGCCGACGTTCGGGCCTGTAGGCACCCTTGTCAGTCAGGAAGGCGCGTTCAGCCTCAATCCTTCTTTTGGCAGCAATATTCTTCTAATCATAGACATGTGCTCCTCTTCTAATCGACTGCTTTCAGTGCTGCTGAAGCGTCAACCTCCTGCGATACGGTGTCACGCGCTGGATGCAGCTTCCAGCATCTCGTAGTCCCTTCGGTACGGTCCGTAGATCGATCGAAACAGTATGGCCGAGACGAGCGATGCCAGCCCCAGCGTCATTGCCAGCGAGTAACCAACCATCTCTCTCCCCAGGATGTCGTTCAGGACGCCAACCATAAAAGGACCCATCGTGAGGCCGCCAATGTTTATAGTGAAAATCATAATGGCGGAAACCTGCCCGCGCATCTGATTGGGGAAGATCAACTGCAACGCCGCATAGGAACTCCCGACCGGCATCGCCAGAAAGAAGAGCGCGGGTACCAGCATCACGCATGTCCAGGTCTCTTGCTGCACGCTCATCGCTAGACAGAAAAAGACCCCTGCGCCTATGGTGCTGATCACGGCGACCCTGAGCGGCGCTTCGCGTATCCGTTTTCGCAGCCACCTGTCGCAGAGTTTGCCCCCGACATACATGCCGATCAAGCCGGTGGTCAGGATCATTGTTCCCAGGACGATGCCGCTTCGCTGTTTGCTCCATCCAAAGACCCGCTGGAAAAAGGTGGGCCCCCATCCCTGCAGGGCATAGTTGCACATCGCCTGAGCCGAGAGTCCCAATGAGACTCCTACAACCGACTGCCAGCGGAGCTTCAACTGGGTTAGCACTTCTCCGATCCCGAGATGTGAGACCTGCCCATCAGCCGTTCGTAGAAGATTCTTGCGCAGCGGCTCGCGCACGGTGTAGACGAGAAGCCCGACAATGAGCCCTGGTATCCCCACAATCAAAAACGTAAAACGCCACGGCGCGATCGTCCCAAGCAGCGGCAGGTCGACCGGCGGTAGATTGCTCGCTGCCTGAGTAACGATTCCACCAACAATGTTCGCCAGTCCGGCGCCGACGAAGATCCCCGCTGAATATACGCTGAGCGCTGTCCCGAGGCGCTCCCTTGGAAAATAGTCGGAGATCAGAGAGAAGGCCGAAGGACCAAGGGTCGCCTCAACGACCCCAACTCCCACCCGAGCGAGGAACAGCGACCCGAAGCTTCTGGCAACGCTGCACGTCGCGGTCATCAAGCTCCAGAAGAACACGCCGACGGCAATCAGATTGCGCCGGCTGCGGCGGTCGGCAATACGTCCCATGGGCAAGCCCAGCGCGGTATAGAGCAGCGCAAACGCCAGGCCTTGCAGAAGCCCGACTCTCGCGTCGCTGATGCCGAGATCCTGTTTGATCGGCTCCACAAGCAGGCTCAGAATCTGACGGTCAATGAACGAAAGTGTGTAACACGTCATTAAGATGATGACCACGTACCACGCATAACCCATTTTGGGTTCGCTCGTCTGAGACACGCCCATCGTTGTTTGACCGCTTTCCGCGGCTGGGATTGCCATCTTGCTGTTCACCTCACAATCACGTCGGAAAGAGAATTATGGATTCGCGCAGACGAAGCTCTGGGCCTCATCAGGATTTCCAGTTCCGCTGTACTTCGCCACCTGCGGATATGGACAGAGCGGCCGTGTCCGGACAACCTTTCCGTCCCGACTCTGCGCGGCTGCAAGCTGATTGGGTGCGACATTCTTCTCGGTCCACTCCACCAGCGCGGTGAAGGCGTCGAATTCATCGGTGCCGACGCCACCTCTGCAATGGGCCATTCCGGGAACCATGAACAGCCTGAAGAAGTCCGTGGTTGATTGACCCGCGCGGGCGGTTACCTTCTCGTAGTAGTCGATTCCCATCAGCGGGTTCAATGCGGGATCGGCCCACCCGAAATACATAATGATCTTGCCGCCGCGCGATCTGAAGCGGGAGAGGTCGGGATTCTTCGCGTTGAGGATGCCTCCAATGTCCTGAAGCCGGCCGAGGTCGGACTCGAGGTTGAACGACTTGAAATCATAAGTGGGATTGGGCTTGTCGAAGGCCATATATCGGAAGAACGTCTCCGCGAAGCCCGCGGATATCGTGCGTCCGCCGGGTGCGATTATCCAACCACTCCATCCGCTTCGCGCCTGATTCCCGGCCGTCATGTCGATTTCGGCGCCGACCGGCTGGCCAAAGAAGATGCGCTTGCCGCCGCTCTCTGCTCCGCGGTAGATCGCCTCGAGTGTGCGAATCTGAGCCGCGGTAAAGCAGTCCCGCCCGTCGACGTCGTTGGAGCAGATCGGCAGATCCTTGCCGGGCGCGAACTCACATCGCCGCGGGTCCACGATCAAGCCGTCAACGAGACCATCCACCCGATCGCACTTCGCGTATACGCGGTCGGCGATGATCTTCAGCTTCTCGGGCGGTATCGGCGCGGCGTCGAGCGCCCGAGCCATCGAGACGTAATTCGTCATCGTGCCCGAAAAGTCCAGCACCGGCGCTCCGACCACGATCCCATCGAAATCATCCGGGAAACGTTGGGCGGACATCAGGCCCTGACGGCCTCCGGTCGAGCACCCGTCGAAGTACGAGCGGCCGGGCACATTGCCATAGTAGGTTCGGATGATGCGCTTAGAGGTTTCAGCCGTGACGTGCACCGCGCGCCACGCATAGTCGAGAAGCTTCTGCCGGCTGAGGGCGAATGAGCCGAGCGGCTCAATCGCTCCATCGTGTCCGGTGTTGGTCTGAGCGACGGCGAATCCCTGCTTGAGCGCCGTGTTTCGGGTGTTGACGCGCTGCGGCGACGAGAGAGGTTCACCGGCATAACCGCCATTGCCGAACATGTAGAGCCGGCTGTTCCAGGACGCGGGCAGGCTCAGCTCAAAGCGCACCTCCGGCAGAATCTGACCCGTTACGTGACAGTATTCAGCGACATCACCGGCGGCCGGAATCAGGGCGGCGGTCTCAATCGAGAATTCATACCCGGTCAGGCTCACCAGCGAGCTGCAATCCAGCTTTGGTTTTATTGCAGCTCCCTCATTGAGCGAGGGCTTCCACTTTTTGAACTGCGACCCATTCTGCGCCCGAGCGGGCGCAGCAAGCGTGAAGGCCGCGGCCAGAAGCAAGAGCGGAAAAACAAAAGGCCGAATGTTGATCCGGGACAAATCAGCGCGCTGACTACCAGGGGTAATGAACATTTTTCGTTACCTCTCAAATTGACTTTGGTTCCGAAGGCTAAGCATGAAAGGCGTGTATAGCTGTGAGTTCAGCGGCTTCCAGGATCGGTATCGGGCCTCTCAGATACCGCCTCGTCGAAGCGAATCTTGCGGAGTCGCGCTGTCCGCAATGGCCCGAAGTACCTCGCGATAACTCTTGAGTGCCTGGCCCTCGAATGCCGCGGGCGTGTTGATGTCGTAGGAGAAGAGGCGACCTGCACCAGCGTCGCCCAGCCCCATTGCGAGACTGAACCCCGCCTCGCCAAAACCGATAAAGCCGATCGCCGTCATACGTGTCAGGTGCGAAGTGTCAGGTGTCAGGGTTCAGGGTTCAGGTGCCAGGGTTCAGGTGTGAATGCCTGACGCCCACACCTGGCCCTGACACCTCACACCTGAAACCTGGCACCTGCCTTTCAGTGCAAGTATCCGCCTCCGTCACAAAGTATCATCTGCCCGGTGATCATTTCGGCGTCGTCGCTGGCGATGAAAGCGATCAGACCCGCGAAGTGCTCCGGCGTCACCCGCTTCTTGATTGCCTGGTTCATCATCACGCGGTTAAAAGCTTCTTCGTTCGAATGCGCCTCGGTGCCCGGAGTTGCTACCATCCCCGGCGCGACGGCGTTGACGGTGATGCCCTCTTCGCCCAACTCCTTCGCCATCACGCGCGTCATTCCCATTACAGCCCCCTTGGCAGCAACGTAAGCCATCTGGCCGGGATTGGCCAGGAAGTAAGTGCGAGACGCGACGTTGATGATGCGCCCGCACTGGCTCTTCTTGAGCAGAGGATAAACGGCCTTCGAGACGTTGAAATAGCCGAGGTAGTTGACTTGCACGAATCGGTTCATCTCCTCGTAGGTGAGTTGGTGCCAGGGCGTGCGGCCGGAAAGAAGGCCGGCGTTGTTGACCAGAATGTCCACCTTGCCGTGACGCTTATCGATGGCCCGCACGGCTGCCTCGATCTGTTCTCCGTTAGTCACATCACAGATCTGGGTATCGGCCTCTCCGCCCGCGGCGCGAATCTC
>JBGPFL010000196.1:0-7581 GCA_041483295.1 Blastocatellia bacterium
GGCAAGATCTTCATTACCTTGTTCACCAGCGTCGGTCTCGTTCCTGGCTCCTTCTTGCTCAATCGCAGAAAGCGCGCGGCATGCGAGAGGGCAGCGTCAAGGCGGCCCGACTTCATGTTTCTCCGAGCGAGCACAATCGCGCCCAGAGCGGTCTGCTGCCGGCTCGGCGCACCGATGGCCAACCGCTCGGCGCCTTCCCAGTAGCCAAGACCGGCGAGACATCTGATCTTCAGATCGAGAACCTCAACCGGGGAGGGCTCCGTGTCACCTTCGGCAGGTTCCATCTCCTCGAGAGCCACCAGCGCATCACGCCACTTCAGATCCCGCGCCAGCAATATTGCCAGCGCCCACTTCATTCGCACCGTCTTCGCGGGACTGTTGAGCGAGACCGCTATCCCGTGTCGAAGCGCATTCTCGGCTGCCTCGGCGTCTCCACTGCGAAAGAGCGCAATGCCGAGGTGATAACTGGCTCCCGGATTCTTCGCGTTCGCCGCAAGCACATGGCGAAACCTCGACGCCGCGGGCTCGTTGTGCCCCCCCATCAGGTCGGTCAGCGCCAACCCGTAGTCGAACCTTGGATGGGCTCTCAAGTGCTTGCCCAGCAACAGGAATTCCTTCGCGCGATGCGCACCCGCAGGATCCGATTCGAGAATGTCGATGGCGCTCGCGAAGTAGAGATCGCTGAGGGCGCGCGCGGCCGCAGGGTCGTCGCCCGACTTTTTATATAGCTCTTCGAGCTCCCCGACCACCTCGGCAGGATGACCTTCATTCACCTTCTCAATAGCGGCCCAGAACCTGAGTCGCTCGATGGCCCGTGTCGTCTTCTCGTCCGTCGCCCCTCGCGCAGAGAGCTCGGCCCACGTGATGGAGGCTTGCGGGTAGTCGCCTGTGAGCACAAGAGCCGCGCCCAGGAGGTCGAGCAGGCGATCATCGGCGGGCCGCAGTAGCGCAGCCCTGCGAAGCACGCCAACCGATGCCGCATAGTCACCCGAACGATAGTTCATGAAACCAATTCGCGTGAGTGCCAGGGCATACATTGGGCTATCCCTGCCCACGGAAGCGTACTGATGCCTGGCCTCTTCGAGACGCCCTTCGCGTTCGTCCCGGTCTGCCCGCGCGCAGTGCAGCAGATCGCAGTCCGGATCTATGAGCGCGATCGCATCGAGGTGAGTCTTGAATTGATCGCCCCCGCGGGCGGCCGATATCAGCGCCAATCCATAGTGGATTCCCGGCGAGATGCGCACTCCAAGGTTCATAGCCGCACTGAAGTAACGTTCGGCTTCAGCCACCTGACCGAGTACCAGAGCGAGATTCCCAAGTTGAAAGGCCGGTTCGGAGCGGCGCGTATCATGCGCCGCAGCCGACGTGAAGCAGTTGCGTGCTTCGTCCAGGTGGCCGGTGTGTGCAAGCGCGCAGCCGAGGTAGTAGTTCAACTCATAGCTGTCGCCGAACCTGGAGCGCCCGCGTTCCAGAGTTCGAATGGCTGATTCGACCCGCCCGCTCTTCAGCCGGCAGCGCCCCAGATAGCATAGCGATTCCGCGGACTCAGGAATCGCCGTAAGCTTCTCGCTGGCCACTTCGTACTGCCCGCTGTCGAAGTCGAGGACGGCTTGAAGGAAGCGGGCACGCTGGTGGCGCGGATTGACCGCAAGCAGCCGATCGATGTAGTGCGCGGCGTTACTGCTGTAGCCGCGGGCGACCGCAAGGTTGGCCAGGAATTCAGTGGGCTCGGACCAGTCGGGTTTGGCTGCGAACACATCGAACAGCATCTTCTCGGCTTGCTCGAAGACGGTTTTGCGCGGGTCGAGCGCGGCCACCGCTCGGACCTTGCCGAGTCGCGCCATCGCCAGGTGATCCTTCCACACCGCCTCTGAGATCAATCCGCTCGCCAGCCAGGGGCGGTATTCCTCGGACTGGAGCATCTGTATGGCCTCATCATAGCCGGAGAGGGCGCCGTTGTGGTCACCTGTCGCCGCGGTCGCGCTGGCTCTTGAGATAGCCTGAGCGGCGTTGTTAAGAGCAGCTTTCGCTTTGCGTTTTTGCCCAAAGGCGAACGTAGCCATGCGTGGTTGGAAGACTCCGTGCTTCCCGACTCCGATTTGATCTCTCAACCTTGAAGGGGCGGGCTGAGGGACACGGCGCCGAGTTGTCCCTCTCGCTACCTATTGTACGACGCGTGTCAACGGTTCCAGCCTCCAAGAAGAAAGACTTCGGCTATCTCATCAAGCTAGTGCTTGTAGTCAGTCACATTAGAGTTGATGTGGTGTCCTGGTTTCAGCTCTCTGCGCTGTCTCGGCGTTCTCTGCGCCTCGGCGGTGAGGTTTTTTCCCGGGCATTCACCGCAGAGACGCCGAGAACGCAGAGGTGGCGCAGAGAATGATTGCAAACTAGGACACCACCCGACCTCCATCAATACCAACGTGACTGAGTACTAGCCCGTCTGAATGGCGCGCCCCAAGCCGGTATTTCTTTCTTAGATGGCCCGCGATCCTTGACGATTAAGAACCGATTCGATCATTATGTAACCAATTGGACACGCAAACAGTAGTTATGGACGTTTAATGGACACATAGAATCTTCGTTGGCCGGGAGGCACCGAATGATTATCGGGAGACATCAGCAGCCTGGAGCTTTGGTGGCCAGCGTGTACCTGGTCACCCTGTTGATGCTTTTGATGGTGTTGGCCCCCGCTCGCTTCGCGGATGACGATCTCTCTCGACAGGCCTACGAAATACTGAAGAGAAACTGCATCGCCTGTCACGGCGCAGCCAAAACATCGGGTCTGGATCTCCGCACCGGCGAAGGGGTGCGCGCGGGCGGCGAGCGGGGTCCGGTCGTCCTGCCTGCTGAGGCCGACGCGAGCCGGCTCTACCTGTACGTCGCTCATGAAAAGAAGCCGACGATGCCTCCCGGCAAGAAGCTGTCGGATGAGGAGATTGAGACGCTGCGGCGCTGGATCGAGGCCGGGGCGTCTTTTGACGGCTTTGAAGAAGCTGTCGCCGGCGCTGCTGACAAAAGGCAGAATGCCGAGTCGGCCCAGCTCGAAGAGCGGCCCATCACCCCGGACGAGCGCGGCTATTGGGCCTTTCAGGCGCCGCAACGCACCAGCCCGCCGCGCGTGCTCCAACGAGACTGGGCGACCTGGAACAAAAACCCGATTGACAGATTTCTGCTGACGGCAATGAAGCCCAGGGGTCTCAAGCCCGCGCCGAAGGCGGATCGCCGCAGGCTCATCCGGCGCGCTTGCCTGGATCTGCTAGGCTTACCGCCCAGCCCGGAAGAGATCGAGGCCTTCGTCAAAGATTCCGCCCCCGACGCCTGGGAGCGACTGGTCGACCGGCTGCTCGGCAGCCCGCATTACGGCGAGCGTTGGGCGCGCCACTGGCTCGATCTGGTGCGCTATGCCGATTCCGGCGGCTACGAGTTCGACGTGGACCGGCCCGATGCGTGGCGCTATCGCGACTATGTGGTCAAGTCATTCAACGCGGACAAGCCCTACGATCAATTCGTTCGCGAACAATTGGCGGGCGATGAGTACGCGCGGGATTCCCAGGAAGCGATGATCGCGACGGGCTTCCTGCGGCTTGGCCCGGAAGGCGAGGGAGGAGGTGAACGCGTGCGCCAGGATGCCCTGGACGATTTGATTACCACCTCCTCGCTGACCTTCATGGGGTTGACGGTTGGCTGCGCCCGCTGCCACGACCACAAGTTCGATCCCATTCCGCAGAGAGATTTCTACCGGATACAGGCAATCTTCTACTCGGCCAGGCCGGTCAGTTATCCGCTGGTCGGACCCGAAGTGGTTGCCGCCCACAAGGCGGAGATGCAGCGGATTGATGACTTGCAGAAGGCGCTGAAAAGAGCCAAAACCGAGATGGAAGCGCCTTACTTGAAGCGGCTGGTCGAAGAGGCAGTCAGCCGCCTGCCCGAGTATCTTCAGGTCGCCTGGCGGACGCCTGCGGAGAAGCGCACGCAAGGGCAGCGGCTCAATTTCAGCCAGATCAAGAAGACGCTGCAAGACGATCCGACCTCGGCCCGCATCGGCGACAAAGACATCCTGTCGATCATGACCGAAGACGACCGGCGCAAGCACAAGGAGCTGACAGACCAGCTTGAGGTGCTGGACAAGCAGCGGCCCAAGCCCTACCAAACTGCGCGAGCTATCGGCGAGGATGGGACTAAGGCCATTCCGTCCTATTTCCTGCATCGCGGTAGCCCGGATACGAGAGGCCCGCTGATGACGCCGGGCGTGCTCTCGGTGGTCAGCCCCGATTACGAGTTTCCCGCTCCTCCGGCGAATGCGAAATCGAGCTGGCGCCGTCGAGGTTTGGCCGAATGGCTGGTCGCCCTTCAGAACCCGCTCACCGCGCGAGTGATGGTCAACCGCATTTGGCAGCATCATTTTGGCGAAGGCATCGTGCGCACGCCGAGCAATTTCGGCAAGATGGGCGAGCGCCCGTCGCACCCCGAACTGCTCGATTGGCTTGCCGTAGAGTTCATCGAGCGCGGCTGGAGTATGAAGCAGATGCATCGCCTGATGATGACTTCTCAGGCGTATCAGATGGCGAGCGACGACATTACCGCGAACGTCGCGCTCGATCCCGAGAACCGGCTGTTCTGGCGCATGCCGCGCGTCCGTCTGGAAGCGGAGATCATCAGGGATAACATCCTGGCCGTCGCCGGGAACCTCAACCCGACGCTGGGGGGGCCGTGTGTGTATCCTTACATCGATCCCAAATTGTTTCAGTCGAGCACCAAGCGCACCTGGCCGGGCAAGCCTGACGATGATCCTTCGACATGGAGGAGGAGCCTATACGTCTACTCGAAACGCAGCATCCGCTATCCGTTGTTCGAAACGTTCGACCAACCGAACCTGATCAATTCCTGCGAGCGCCGGAATCGCTCTACCATCGCCCCGCAAGCCCTGCTTCTGATGAATAACAACTTCGTCATCAGCGAGGCCAAATTCTTTGCTGAACGGTTGCGGCGCGAAGCAGGCCACGAAGTCAAGGCGCAAGTGGACCGGGCTTATCATCTGGCATTGGCACGTTCGCCACAGGAGTTTGAGCGGGCGAAGGCCATAGAATTCATCAAGAGCACGCCGAACGGGCTGTCCGAATTCTGCCAGGCGTTATTCAACCTCAATGAGTTCGTCTACCAACAGTGAATGGAAAGGCGCCTGGGCGATGCGAAGAAGTTGAATAGGAGCTTGCGATTCCATTGTTGAGCAGTGAGGTCTGCTAATTGACTATGAATCCATTTTACTGTTCCCGCAGAGAGCTTTTGGAAAGGTTGGGCGGCGGCATTGCCGGCATCGCCTTCGCTGACCTTCTGAGTAGCAATGGACTGCTGGCTCAAACGAAATCTCCGCTCGCTCCCAGGAAGCCGCACTTTCCGAGCAAGGCGAAAGCGGTGATCTCGATCTTCTGCTACGGCGGCGTGAGTCAGGTGGACACTTTCGACCCCAAGCCGCTGCTGCTTGAGCGGCAAGGCGAATCGATGACGGGTGTGGGTGAAGTGCGTCCGACCATGGGAACTCCCGGCGGCCTGATGCCATCGCCCTGGAAGTTTCGCAAATATGGCCAGTGCGGCATGGAGATCTCCGAGCTCTTTCCGCATGTTGCCGAGCATGCCGACGATCTCGCCCTGATCCGTTCAATGTACGCGCTGAGCTCGGCTCACGGACCGGCGATCTTTCAGATGAACACAGGCAGCATCCTCGCCGGCCATCCGAGTGTCGGGAGCTGGGTCACCTATGGTCTGGGTAGTGAAAACGAGGACCTTCCGGGCTTCATCGTGTTCACGGATTACCGGGGCGGCCCAATCAACGGCGCGCCGAACTGGGGCAATGGCTACATGCCGGCGGCTTACCAGGGCACGCCTTTCCGCGACAGCGGCGATCCGATTGTAGATTTGCATCCTCCGAAAGACCGCACTCCGGAGCAGCAGCAGAAGTGGCTCAAGCTGCTCCGCGAGCTCAATGAAAAACATCTGGAGCACAACCCCGAAGACAGCGAGCTTTCCGCCAGGATTCATTCCTACGAGCTGGCCTTCCGCATGCAGACACATGCCAGCGAGGCGATAGACATCAGCAAGGAATCGGCAGCCACGCAAAAACTCTATGGCGTAGGTGAGAACCCCACAGACTACTTTGCGCGACAGGTACTGATGGCTCGGCGGCTGGTCGAGCGGGGCGTTCGTTTTGTGCAGATTTTTTCCGGCGGCGGCAACTTCGCCCCGAGCTGGGACGCGCACTGGGACTTGAAAGGAAACCACGGCCTGCACTGCGCCGAAACAGACCAGCCGATCGCCGGGCTGATCAAGGACCTCAAGAGCCGCGGCCTGTTTGATTCTACCTTGATCGTCTGGCACGGCGAATTCGGACGGCTGCCGATCTCAGAACGTATGGATGGCCGCGACCACAACGGAAACGGATTCAGCGTCTGGCTGGCCGGCGGGGGCGTCAAGGGAGGAACCATTGTCGGAGCGACAGACGAATTCGGCTACCGCGCCCTCGACAACAAGAAGTCCATTTACGAACTGCATGCAACGATCCTGCACCTGATGGGACTCGACTACGAAAAGCTGACATACCGTTTCAATGGGCGCGACATGCGCCTCACGGATGTACACGGGCGCGTGATCAAAGAAGTCGTGGCCTAGCAGACTGAAGACCGGTTTATGACACAAAGACACCGAATTGCGGATTGCGGATTGTGGAAACCGCAGCTCCAACTAAGGGAGACCGCACTCTGCGTGCTCCTTCGGGCCTTTGCGTCTTAGTGGCAATAGTTTTTCCGCTGCTGTCTAAACATTTGGAGGTCAATTGAAGAAACTGATTTTCTTACCGGTGTTTTGTCTCACTCTGTTTGTTCCACAACAGGGACGAGGGAATCTTTCAGCGGAGCCGCAGAGGGATCCTGAGACGCACGGGAACTATCAGGTTCTCGGCGCGGACAACCAGCGCATTGCCATCGTGAATGCCAAAGGCGAGGTCGAATGGGAAGTGCCCAACCAGGCCCGCGAAGTTCACGACATCCAGATGCTGCCCAACGGCAACGTGCTTTTTCAGACCAGCTACACGACCGTCGTGGAGATGAACCGCGACAAACAGATCGTGTGGCGACACGAATCAAAGGCCAAAGCGGGTTACACGGGAGCGGTCGAGATTCATTCCTATCATCGTTTGAGAGACGGACTGACGTTGATTGCCGAAAGCGGTAATACGCGTCTCATCGAAGTGGACAAGAACGATCAGATCGTGAATGAAATACCGCTCACCGTCGAGAAGCCAAACCCGCATCGCGACACCCGCATGGTGCGCAAGCTGGACAACGGGCACTATCTGGTCTGTCACGAAGGCGACGGAAAGCTGCGCGAGTACGATGGCAACGGAAAAGTCGTATGGACCTATGTCATGGATTTGAATGGCCTTCCGCGCACTCCGGGGCACGATGGCCACGGCACCGAACTTTTCGGCGTGATGCGGATGCCAAACGGCAACACGATGATTGCCGGCGGCAACAACAATCGAGTCATCGAAGTCACGCCCGCGGGCAAGATCGTATGGAGTGTTGATCA
>JBGPFL010000197.1:0-7572 GCA_041483295.1 Blastocatellia bacterium
CATTGATGTGGCGGAGCGTACAATCCGGCGGCGACGGGGTTGATGCGATGTCCAACTGGGCTAGCACCTGTACCTTCCGCCACTGCCCTTCCGATACCATTAACCTTCTGGATGATTATCAGGCTTGAGCTTGTTGCAATTCATCGGTTTCCGCGAGAGCATCTGCCCGCTATGCCGAGGAAGCCAAGGATCGAAGTCGCTGGAGGACTCTATCACGTCATCACCCGCGGGAATAATCGAAGGAAGATTTTCAGGTCCACGATGATACCTCAAGTTCACCGTCTTGGTCCGGCTCCTTAAGGGCGGCGTCTTTCAGGAGGTGGCGGTGGGGGGACGTGTCCTCGCCTCCGCGAGTTATGCATGACGTGGATCCGGTGGCGGCGAGCTCGACGATGCCATCTGTGGCGCCTTTGAGCGGCCATTCTTTGGGACATGGCAGCTTCCGCCCCGCGCATCTCTAGTCCTCGCTCGGTGTCAAGCCCCGGAACAGCGAAGACTGGTCCTGCCAGCGCTATGAGGAGCGTTGCCAACAAGATTAGTTTCTTCATGTCTTCCCAGCCTCTTGCCTCAAACAGTGGTCTTTGGAACTGCCCGAGCCTGAACCATATATCAAACTCCATGTAGGACGCTGTTCAAAATTATACAAGCGCAAAGATTTTCATTACTCGGGAAGGGCTAAGACAGTTTCGTTTCGCGTTTGTCGATTTGAGGTGGCGACCGCAGCCAAACAGCGGAAGCGAAGAACGCCAAACGCGAAACGCCAAACGCGAAACGTACTGGCTTAGGGCGCTACATTGGTCCCGAAGTTCGCTCGCAAAGGTCTGCCGGTTTCATCAGCGCCAACGCTCATGCAGCTTATTCGACCTCTCCAGTCGCCTTCGGATGCGCCAACCATGTCAACGTTCAGGGTGAAGGTCAACGCCCCCGATCCCGCAAGCCAGTGCTGGAAGGGAAGCATTTCCGCATGCGTCGCACCGCTGGCGGAGTGAGTGACGATTGAAAGCCTCTCCCATTTCATCGGCCGTCCCGCGTGTTCGTAAAGCGTAAAGGTCAGGGTGTAGCTGTACCCGGATGGCGCCTTGTAAGAACGCACTCGAACCAACTGCGCGTTGAATCGGCCGCTGTTGGGGAGGGGGACCGAATCAGAGGTCCCGGATGGCTGGATTGCCGGCGTCGAGCGAAGGGGTGGAGGCGCGTTAACCCTGGGTGCGGGGGCGTCATTGGAAACTCTGACCGGTGGTGTCTGCTTCTGAGGAGCCGGGCCGAGCGCTTCTTCATCAGCCGAGGTTTGAGCGGCAGGCGCTGGTTCATCTCCATATTCACGCGCTTCTGATGGAGTGGTAATCAGAGGGGACTCCATCTGCGCGGGGCCGCTTTGGACTGGGGCCGCGCGGGCGGAGCGAGATGGCGTGCGCGTGACCTGTCTGTAAAAGACGTAGAGCGCAGCAACTGTGAACAGGCCAAGAGCGATGGCTGTTGCTCTCGCCGCAAGGCGCATTCCTGGAGGAGGGTCAGGGTGCTGCGATTCAACAGAAGCGGCCAACCCGAAGCCCCGATCCATCGATCCTCCCCGATCATGAGCGGCCTGCCTGTCTCCGGTGATCCGCTGCCATAGCGCTCTGGTGCGATCTCGTAGCTCGCCCCAGCGGGCGGCAACAGGCGACGAACCTCTCGCGAGGCTGGTCGCTTCCTGCTCGCCATCTGTGCTGTGAGTCTCGTCTGCCAGGTCGAGCTCGATGTCCTCGAAGGGCTCGCTCGGGAGCCTTGCTTCATCGCTGACTATGACCTGTGCGATCGCTTCTTGGACAATAGCAGCAGACGCCCGTGCCGGAGCCCGTTCGCGACTGATTCGTCTTGAGGTAAGGGGGAGATCGTGGACCGGGCATGAAGTGAAGGTCAGCGGAAACTCTCCTCCGCAGGCCGGGCAACTCAACACGCGCTGCTCGTCGATTCCCTCTGTGGCATGCGGGAAGGGAGTCGAATGCTCCTGCATGTCGATAGGAGCCGTCGGTCGTTGGGGGAGCAGCCGGGTCTCACCCCCGCTCAATCGCATGCCGTCTTCCCAGCAGTAAAGATAGTCATCTTCAACGTGGAGGCCGCAAGCCGGGCAGGTCTTCATAGCTCTCCCTCCATCTGGCACGTGTTCAACAACTGGAACTTACACTCAGGAGATGCGTTTGCCTTCCACGAGAGTTGCCAAGGGAAGGCGAGAGATGCCGCTCGGTTGTGGTCCTGCCATGCGGATGCCGGCTTCAATCTGATCAGTTATTGCGCGCAAAGGGATTCGGCGGAGGCGAAGACGGAGAGTGGCGCGTAGGTCGGAGCGTACTTTGCGAGTGTTGCCTTATTCGCGTGGGGTCCTTGTCGCTAAGCGGTCCGGGGCACCCCAGGCTCTGACCTATGGATTGCGATTAAGATGATTTCTCGGTTATCCTTACAGTCGATGCGAACCAGTCTGAATCTATCCAGCAGGCCGTTTGCCAACCATCGCCTCCTTTGGATCGCGATTGCTCTAGTCGTCTTTGTAAGCTTGTGGCTGGGGTTGTGGGTCAACTCGGAGAAGGGCCGCGTCATCGCGAAGGCCGACGAGGTCGCGGGAATGATCAAGGATCAGGAGAGCAAGGTCGAGGAGTACAAGAAGGAACTCGAGCGACGAAGTAAGGCGGACGAAAGGATTGCGCTGAACGAGCAGGACGCAGTGCAACTCGCTTCCGCGCGACAGTTGATCGCGAGCAAGGCATTCTCGTGGAACAAGCTTATCGGCGACATCGAGCGATTCGTGCCGAATAAGTCGAAGGTCGTGAGTATTCAAGTAGCTGGAGCATCGACGGAGAGCGGAAGCGTCGCGGCGCAGGTGGAGATTAAGGCTATCGGCCAGACATCGGGACAACTGACTGAGATGATGGAGAGCCTGGAGAAATCCGGCGGGCTGTTTGAGGTGCGCACCTTCACCCAGGAGGCGGCCGCTGAGACCGGCGAGGTGCCGTTCACGCTCAGAGTGACTTACCTGCCGAACAGAGGTGAGGACTGATGAGCACTCAGATCAGAGAGCGTGTTTCCAAAATAGAGATACGGCGGCCTCATCTGTCGACAAGTCGGCTCAACTTCAGCGCCTTCGAGATCGCAGCCGCCGTCATAGTGCTGTTGTTCTTCTTCGGAACACTGTACTACTACTTCTCGTCTCTCAAGCCTGAGCAGGACAGACTCGCGAGGCTCGAAACACAATACGAGCTTCAGAAGAAGCAGATAGCCCTATTGCTGGGCCCCACCACAGCTCCGCCGCCGCGGGACACGCTGAATGACGCGCTGGAGAGTCTCGCGGCATTCAAGACCCAGTACCTTAAGCCGCGGCATCAGGGGCAACGAGCGCTCATAGACGAGATTAATGCGTTAGTAAAGAAGCACGGCGCCCGGCTGACCAGCGGCCTTGAAATGAACCTGGAGAATGTCGGTCAGACGACCGAGAAGAAGAAATCGAAGAGCAAGAACGGGGAGCCATTGCTAAACCCCTTTCCGCAGCTCAACATGAACTTCACGATCTCCGGTCACTATGACAAGCTTCGCGCCTTTATCAGCGAGCTCGAGAAGAACAAACAGTTCCTGATGATTCGGGCAATCAACTTCATCGCGGGCGAAGAGACGGACAGTGATACGGGCCGGCGCCGGCGTGGTAGTTCAAATGTCTCGGGGCTTGCACTTACAATCAACCTGTCGACCTACTTTCAGCCTTAGCCGAACTATCCGCGGACTCTGGCGTTTGAACGAGCAGAATAGAATGGCGGCAAAGCGTTCAAAGAAGAATACTCGACAGATGGTGCTATTAGGGGCGCTCCTGTTGGTGCTCGCCTACTTCGTGTTGCACACGTTTGTGTTCACGGGGCCTGCCTCCAAGTCGAAGACCACGACTACAACGGCAACTGCAAGTGGTTCGTCGACCGCGAAGCCGGCTTCAGGATCTGTCATTCAGACTCCGCGACAGGCCCAATCCGCGGCTAGCCCGCAGGAAAAACTGCAACTGATGTTGTACGACAAGAGGCCCCTGGATCTCCCCTTGATCGCTTCTTCCAGGGGAGGAGACGCTGCAGTCAGCAAGCGCGGAAACATATTTGACTACTACAAGGAACCCCCGCCGCGTCCGAAAGACCCAGACCCGCCACCGCCGATTACGATCAGCTATCTTCAACCTCAAACCGCGGTGGCTGGTACGCCTCGTCCCTTTACGCTGACGGTTGCCGGCAAAGCCTTTCCCGCCGACGCGCAGATACAGGTAAACGGGAATCCAAGGCCGACGAAGCGAATAAACGAGACGACGCTTTCAACCGAGATACGGTCCACCGAGTATTCATCGCAGACCACCCTGGCCGTTGACGTCAAGTCTCCGGCTGATCCCAAGCTCTTTTCGAACCATGCATCTTTTGTCGTTGTGGCCTCGCCTGACCCTCCTTTCAAATACATTGGCAGGATAGGGGACATTGGCGTACTCGAGATGAATGGCACCAAAGAGGTCACCAGGGTGACACGCGGCGGCACCGTCCAGGGTGTATGGCGTATTGAGTCGATTACGAACGATGGGGTCGATGTCATACACACTCAGTATGAGATCAGGAAACGTGTGGCGATGCAGGACAAGGCGCGATAATGAAGCTTCTAGAGCGAGTCATATTCAGATTGGCCCCTTCAGGCCGCTGCCCTGGGAAAAGGGGCCGGAAGGCGGTGCCGCGAATTGACCTGAGAACTGAGCAGGCCGAATCAGGCTGGGCACTGTTAGGGTTGATTATGGCGCTGATGGTTCTGGGCGTCTTGCTGGTCTCTGCCGTGCCCAGCGTGAGATTCGCGGTACAACGTGACAAAGAAGCGGAGATGATTTATCGCGGCGAGCAGGTGGCCGAAGCCATTGGCCGCTATTACAACAGCGGGCAAAAGGGCGCCCCGCAACTCCTGGTGCCCCCGGCACGATTCGGGGGATTCTTGCTGGATCTCAGGAAGCTTCGTGACGGGATTACCGTCGGGGAGAGTCGGATCAAATTCGTCAGGCGGTCGGCGATCATCGATCCAATGTCAAACGAGGAATGGGAAGTCGTTCGAGCTCGGGACGCACGCCTCGCGCCTTTCTTGCAGGCTTATGCTGCCGCCACCGGGAACCCGATTCCGCAGGTGCTCCAGATGATCGCGGGTCCGCCGCCGAAGCTGCAAATTATACATCCGACCGTCATTGTCCCCCCTGGTTCGAGTTCCGACCAGGGGAATACCAATCGCCCTGCCGGTCCCCCGCAGCCTGGTCAGCCGGTTCCGGGACCGGTCGCAATACCGGGCCAACCCAAGACTACGGACCCGGACAACGATGACAATGATGACGATGATGACGGAGTTGTAGACCCGTTGGCACACATATTCAAAGACAAAGACTCGTCGGACCAACCCGGCAAGAGCAGTATCCCCATCGTCGGAGTCGCTCCAAGACTCAAGGGACCGTCGGTGCGTTCACTGTATGGATTATCGAATTACGAGCAATGGGTCTTCATCTTTATTCCGGATCCACAGACGATGCCCGGAGGAACTCCAAACTTCGGCGGCCCGAACCAGCCCGGAACAAATCCGAACTTTCCCGGCGGCCCGACTAACAGACCGCGAACAAGCCAATAAAAGAGATTTTGGATTTTAGAAGATTTTAGATTTTGGATTTTGGAATTTGAGCGGCGCAGACCGAGAACCCAATCCAAAATCTAAAATCGCAAATCGTTGTGTGCCCGTGGCGATTCCGTTTTTGGCTCCGCTCACTTTTAGTTTAAACTGTCTGCCAATCTGCCTCCTGAGGCAGACGTTCGCCGGGCGGGATGGCCAATTCGACGACGGAGCAGATGATGGCGCTAACCGAGAGCAATGAGACCGACGTGAAAGTGTCCACTCTCGATTCGGGTGGAGAGGGGCAGAGCACAGAGGACTCGCCTAAGTTGATTCGAGGGGTCGGCCTCGCCAGTGCGACGACGCTGAACATGATCGATATGATTGGCGTCGGTCCTTTCATCACTATTCCGCTCATCATTGCTGCAATGGGCGGGCCTCAGGCAATGCTGGGCTGGATACTGGGCGCCGTGCTGTGCATTTGCGACGGGCTGGTGTGGGCCGAACTTGGCGCCGCCATGCCGGGCTCCGGAGGGTCGTACCGCTATCTCAGAGAGATCTACGGTCCAAACAAGCTCGGGCGGCTGATGTCCTTTCTGTTCATCTGGCAGCTTACGTTCAGCGCGCCCCTTTCGATGGCTTCCGGTTCCATTGGGTTGTCGAACTATGCCAGCTATATCTGGCCGTCGCTCGCTCGGACTTTTCTTATTCGAGAGATGCACCTGGATGTTCCAATTCTGGGCAAACTCTCGGTGAGCTTGTTGGTGACCGCCGGCACCTTCGTCGCAATTGGCACCTGCGTCGCCGCCGTAATCTTGCTGTACCGCAAGATCACAATCATCGGACGACTGTCCGGACTACTGTGGGTGGGAGTCATGGGAACCGTCTTGTGGGTGATCGTATCCGGCATCACCCATTTCGATCCGGCGCGAGCGTTCGACTTTCCGCCGGACGCGTTCAAGCTCTCGTCGCAGTTCTTTAGCGGGCTTGGGGCCGCGATGATCTTTTCGGTGTACGACTATTGGGGATACTACAATGTCTGCTTCATTGGCGAGGAGGTGAAGGACCCGGGCCGAACGATACCGCGGGCCGTGATTTACTCGATTCTGGCAGTTGCCGTGATCTACATTGTGATGAACATCAGCATCCTGGGAGTGATACCGTGGCGAGAGCTGGCTGAAACAGCGAAGCCTGAGAACCTCGACGCCCGGCGCTTTGTGATCTCGGTCTTCATGGAGAGGCTCTACGGCCACTGGGCCGGCTATCTCGTGACCGCGCTAATCATGTGGACTGCTTTTGCTTCGGTGTTTTCGTTGATGCTCGGCTACTCGCGAGTGCCTTATGCAGCGTCGCTTGATGGAAACTACTTCAAGGTGTTTTCCAGAGTTCATCGAAAACACCGTTTTCCATACGTATCGCTTCTGGTGCTCGGGACGGTGGCCTCGCTATTCTGTTTTTTGAGACTTGCGGATGTGATAGCCGCGCTCGCCGTCATTCGAATAATGGTTCAGTATCTCGCTCAGACGGTCGGAGTCATAGTGCTGCGGATCCGGCGCCCCGACATGGTTCGTCCGTTCCGCTTGTGGCTGTATCCCCTGCCTGCCTTGCTCGCACTCGTAGGCTTTATCTTCGTTCTGTTTAAGCGCGAGGGCTTTCAAAAAGAGATCAAGTATGCAGCCGTTTTGATAATAGCCGGGCTGGTGATCTACTTCATCAGGTCTTATCGCCGGCGCGAGTGGCCGTTCGGCAAGACAGCCGCAGCTCTACCCGACGCACGGGTGTGATCAAGAATGGGACTAGAACCCTGTAGGGGCGGGGCGCCCGGCCCCCCCCGGAAAGTGCATTGTTATTTTCTCAGGGGGGGGCCCGGAGGGCCCCCCCAAAAGGGTTGTATTACCAATAATGATCAAACCCGGGCGGCGGGGATAGCGGGGGGAGTCATTGCGCACG
>JBGPFL010000198.1:0-7551 GCA_041483295.1 Blastocatellia bacterium
CCTTTTCAACCGCCTGCAGTTGGAGCGCTATGCCCACGAAACCCTGAGCCAGGGTGTCGTGAATCTCGCGAGCCATTCGGTTGCGCTCCTCTAATACCGCGGCGAACTGCGCACCCATTCGCCGGACGCGAAGCCTGTAAGCCCCAAGCCACAGCAGGGCGATACCGGCGACACAGATGGCATAGAACCAGTATGCCTGATAGAAGTAGGGTCTCAAGTAAAGGTCGAACGAGGCGCCTGCTTCATTCCAGACGCCGTCGTTGTTGCATGCGAGCACTCTAAACTTGTAGGTCCCCGGAGGGAGGTGAGTGTAGGACGCAACCCGTCCGGCGCCCGCATCGACCCATTCTCTATCGAAACCTTCGAGTCTGTACTTGAAGCGGACCTTCTCAGGCGCCACAAGGCTGAGAGCCGTATAGTAGAATTCGTAGCGCTCCTTGCCTGGAGCCAGTTCCACTCTATCGCCCAGTTCCACGGGTGTATTGTCGATGATGATACCTTCGACTACAACCGGCGGGATCTGCTCGTTGACAGTCATGTACGTGGGGTCAATCATCGCTACGCCTCTGATCGTCGGAAACCACAGCTTGCCGTCTCTCGACTTCCAGCCGGCAGGCTGACCTCCGCTGCATTCCCTGCTCAACATCCCGTCAGCCGTTCCATATGACATAGAGTTGATGCGGGTGATTGTGCGCCCGGCAAACTCGGCCAGATCTTTCTTACCGACTCGAAAGACTCCCTCGGGGGAACTCATCCATAAGTCCTGCCGTCCGTCGTCGATGATTTGAAACACGCAGTCGTCAAACAGCCCATTCTTTGTAGTGTACGTGGTGAACTCGCCATCCTTGAGCCTGCTGAGTCCGCTTCTGCGAGTGCCGATCCAAATGGAGCCCTCGCTATCTTCGTGGATCGCTCTGATACTGTCGTCTACTAGCCATTCCTTAGCTCGATAGACAGAAAAGCGGCCTGCGTCCATCTTGTTGAGACCACCCGCCCGCGTCCCGATCCACAGGCTGCCATCGCGGGCGGCGCAAAGAGAGATTACGCCGTCATCGGAGAGCCCGTCCTTAATAGTAAAGAGAGTAAACCTGCCATCCTTAAGGCGAGTCAACCCACCGAGCGTGCCGACCCAGAGACTCCCCTCGCCGTCCTCTTCGATCGCCCATACAGCATTGCTGGAGAGCCCGTCCTCAACGGTATAAGTTACGATCTTGCCGCCCCTGATGCGGCTGAGGCCGGCGGGCGTGCCCACCCATAAGTTGCCGGCTCTGTCTTCAAAAAGAGCGCGCACGATGTTGCTCGCGAGACCATCCCTGGTCGTATAGGAGCTGAAGTTACCATCTCTGAAGCGATTGAGCCCTCCTCCATTCGTACCGATCCAGAGGCTGCCGTCCAGGCCTTCACAGACCGCCCATACCAGGTCATTAGTCAATCCATCCCTGCCGCTGTATGCCGTGAACTTTGTGTCTCGGAGTCTGTTCAACCCTCCGGCCTCAGTTCCGATCCAGAGGCTGCCCTCTCTGTCCTCATACACCGCCAATACCACATCATCGGACAGGCCCTCTCGGGTTGTGTATGGAGAAACCTTTCCATCCTTTAATCGACCCAGCCCTCCGGGCGTCGCGATCCACAGCGTTCCTCGGCTGTCCTCGTGGATCGACCAAACGCTTATGTCAGGCAGACCCTGTTTAGTCGTGTAAGCTTCGAACGTACCGTTGTTGAAGACGTTTAAGCCGCCGTCGGTACCGATCCAGAGGTTGCCTCTTCGATCCTCGTGAATTGACCAGATTCTATTGCTCAGCAGCCCGTTTGCGGTTGTGTAGACGGTGAACTTGCCGTCCTTCAATCGAGTCAAACCGCCGAGAGAGTTGATCCACAGGTCTCCCTTGCTGTCCTGATACACCGCCTGAACGCTGTCGTTCGGGAGCCCGTTCTGCGTTGTGTACGCAGTAATCCTGCCATTCGTGAGGCCCGCCAGCCCCCCGAGAGTGCTGATCCAAACAGTGCCTGAGCGGTCCTCGAGTATCGATCTGACAGTGGCATTGGGCAGCCCATCCTTCACTGTATACACAGTGAACTTGCCGTCCTTGAATCTGTTCAGTCCCGCTGCCGTTCCCAACCAGAGATTGCCCTCTCTGTCCTGGCAGATCGATCCTACGTTGTCGTCCGAGAGTCCTTCCCTGGTCGTGAAGGCGGTGAATCTATTCTTCCGCAAGCGCGTCACTCCGCCGGTGGTGCCGATCCAAAGGCTGCCTTCCGCGTCTTCGAACACGAACTGAATGACATTGCTCCCAATCTCGCGAGTGTTTTGGCTGTCGAACACTTTGAAGCGCACGCCGTCGAAGCGCACGAGTCCCTCTTCGGTTGCCAGCCAGATGTAGCCGTCGCGGCTTTGAAGTATTGAATGGATCGAGTTGTGCGGTAAGCCGTGCTCCCCTTGCCAGACATCGTGTCCGTAGTGAGCCAGTGACGCGTTGGGGTCGAGGGCGAGCGCGGTCTCGCTCGAGCAGATGCAGATGAATGCGAAGGTGCAGAAGAGATGCGCAGGAGCGAATAGACGCGCGATGATTGTTCTATGCCGTCTCATCATCGATTGGCTTTACAGCGATCATTCAGTCCCGTCCTACGCCGAGCGCGTCCGCGACGCGATTGATGTAGTTGAACCACGCGGCGATCAAAGTGATCTGCAGAATGGCCTTGTCGTCGAAGCCCGCGGCGTGCAGCACGTCGTGATCTTCCTGGTGAATCTTAGTGGCATCCTTTGTCATAGTCACGACGTAGTCGAGCATCACGCGGTCCTGGTCGCTGACCGGCGCAGTTGTGTAATCGCGCTGCAAGGCTTCGACGAGGTCTTGATCCAGAGTGACTCGACGCAGAAACTCTGCGTGCGATTCTATTCAATAGACGCACCGGTTCGTTGCCGAGACGACAGTGGTTATCATCTCGTGCTGACGCCGGGTCAGCGGGAGATCCGGAGACATCAGCGCTCCGAACGTGGAAAAAGCATGATAGAGCGCTTCGGGGATCAAGCTGTGCGAGGCCACGATGCCTGAAGTGCCATCCCCGGTCGGGTGGACCGGCTCGGCATATTCAACAGGGTACAACCCGCGCTGCTGCTCAATGACTTCTTTGAGGCGGTCATCGGCTTCGCTCATGGGAACGGTTCGAATCCAGGTCATCGTTTTGATCCTCCCTCTATGATGCGTGATCCGTGATCCGTGATCCGTGATCCGTGAGGAGCTAACGCTCCCAGTTCCTCCGCCAAATTCGACGCGGTCGAGGAATCATGCCCCCGAACTCCCGGGTCGTTTCACGCATCAGGCATCTTACAGCCGCCGGCTCGATTCTAACCGCTTATGGACCACTTCGTACACAACTAACGCGCAAGGCATCATTCTGCGTTAGCGCGACTCCGTCGCCTGCGAACAATGAACTGATAGACGGGCAGGCCCAGGGCGACGACGACTGTCCCGAGTAGTGCCTCCATCGGGTTGCTCCCGGCAAGCAGTACCAGCAGGATAACCACGAGCGTGAGGAATATCATGGGCGTAACCGGATATCCCGGAGCGAGGTAGCTCGAGTCTGAATTCCGGCGCCTGAGCACGAAGACCGCGGCCACCGTCAAGCCTATGAAAATCACCGTGATAAAAATGAAATAAGCGATGATCTGCCGAAACGTTCCGAGGCCTATCAGCAAACAGGCAAGCACCGCCTGAATGGCGATCGCGCGAGCCGGCGTGCCGAAGCGCGGGTGAACCGACGCAGCCGCGCCGAAGAACAGCCCATCGCGCGCCATCGCGTAATACACGCGTGGCGCCGTCATTATGACTGCAGCCAGGCTTCCGAGTACCGAGACAACAACGATCGCCGCGAATATCTTTTCGCCCGCCGTTCCGAAAAGGACCTGTCCAACTTGAGCGGCAAAGGTCTCGCCGGATGTCACGCGTTCCACGGGCACCAGATACATGAAGACCGCGCTGGTCAGAATGTACACCAGCGTCACAACCAGCACTCCGAGCGCGATTGCCCGCGGCAATGTGCGGCCGGGGTCGCGTATCTCGCCGGTCATCTTGCTCACGTCCCACCATCCCCCGAATGAAAAGAAACCGGCGACCAGTCCTCCGGCGAGCGCACCGAATAGAGACGAGGAACCCGATCGCTGAGTTGCAAAGGGCACGAGATTCGACCAGTCACCCAGCGCTCCACCAAAGCCCCACAAGATGATGAACAGGAGACAACCGATCTTTACGAGCGCAAGCCACTGCAACACTCGCGCGCCGATTCGCACGCCCACAATATTAGCGGTGGCGATTACAATTACCGCGCCGCCCGCGACCAGCTTCGTCCCCAGCGCCGAGACGGGAACGATGGAGCCCGCATAGCTCGCCAGTCCTACTCCGAGGGCCGCCGTAAGTCCGGGATCCATCACCAGAAAGCACTTCCATCCATACAGGAACGCCAGTCGAGGACCGTAAACCTCGCGCAGATAAACGTAGCCCCCACCGGCTTGAGGGAATCGAGCGGCAAGCTCTCCGTAGCAGAAGGCGCCGCTCAGAGCCATTACTCCCATCACGACCCATACGATCAGCACCAGCAGCGGCGACCCGAGCGACCTGGCCATCTCGGCCGGCGTCAGAAAAATGCCGACGGCGATTACCTCTCCCACCACCATAGCCGTGGCGGAGCCGAGACCCAATTCTCTCTTCAGTACACTCTGCGCCGCCACGCCCTCCTTGCGTTTCTCGTTCCTCGTTTCTCGTTTCTCGTTTGTTGTAACCGGAAACGCCAGACCGTGAACGAGAAACGATTCTTCACCTTCAAAAATGGAATCTCACCGCCAGTTGAAACGCGCGAGGGCCACCCGAACCGAACACGCCCCCTGCCGTGGTCACCGGCCGCCCAAAGCTCGAGGACTTCAAGAAATCAGGGCCGGATTGTTGCTGGTCGCGCACCAGGACGTTTGAAAAGCCCGAGTAGTTGACATTCGACACGCCCAGTACGTTCGTCACGTTGAAGAGGTTGAACACCTCAATCGCGGGCTCGAGCCTGGCCTTGTCTCCAAACTTGATCGGCCGCGAGATGCGGAGGTCGAACGAGTCAAACCTATCGTTGAATCGCGCGTCGTCACGCACAAGTGGAAGCGGCTGCCCATTGATCCCGCCGCCCGCGTTCACCTGCTGGATGAAGCTATTCAGTTCCGACCCTGTGTGAAACAGTCGACCGCCCGCGTTCCGTTGCAGAAACGGAATGCGCGAGCTGGCATCTGGAAGAAGGATGTCCATTGGAACCCCGGATGCCATAGTCCAGATGGGCGCCAGTCTGAAATCGCCGGGCAAGTCAAAGACCCCCGACAACGTGAAGCGATGCCGCTGGTCGTTAGGCGTCGGCCCGTACTCCAATTGAAGGTTGTTCGAATCGATCGGTCCCGCGGCGAAAGGAATCTGGTCATCGTTGGCATAGTTGAAAGCGCTCGACAAGGTGTAAGAGGCGCGGAACTGGTAACCATTCGAGAATCGTTTTTCGAGGCTAACCAGCAGACCGTCATATCTGGTCTTCACGCTCGACTCCACGTTCACCACTCGATCGGGGCCGCCCACTACTGGATTGAAGACGCTTCCAATCGTTCTCCCGATGATGAAGTGGGTGCCGAAGTTGTGAAGGTAGTCGGCGCGCAGCACTACGGTCGAAGTGAGCGCCTGCTCGAAGCCGATATTCGACTGCTGCACCATCGGGTTCTGCAGCTTGTTATCGATGATGTTGATCCCTCCAGCTCCGGCCCCGGGCAGAATAAATCCTGTGAATGGATTGGCGATGGTCGGCGCTATCGGAGGAAACCTGCCAGTGTTCGGGTCGAGGAAGAAGACGTTTCCTGCCCTCACCTCGAGCGCAAGCGCGCGGCCATCGAGCCCTCGCTCGAGCGACTGTATCTCCAGCGTGACGCGGTCGTAATAGATCCCGTAGCCGCCGTGTACGCTGGTTCGAGCGCTGGGAGTCGACCAATTGAATCCAACGCGTGGGCCGAAATTGTTCGTGTCCCGTCCTCGCTTACCGGCCAGGAAGGGCAGGATCAGCGGGTTCAGCTCTTCCGTTCGGCTGACGTTCTTCACGTCGGTATCCAACTCGTAGCGCAGTCCGAGGTTGAGCGTTAGGTTCGGGTGGACGCGCCAGTCGTCCTGAACAAAGAGGGCGAAGTGATTGTTGTCCGAGTCGGGAAGGAGCAGCGCGCGATCAGGCGTGGCGCTGCGAAGCGTCACCGCAAACAGAAGATCGTTGTCGTCGACCCGGCCGTCACCATTGTGATCGAAGGACGGGAAGTCTTCGACCAACTCGATGCGACCCTGCTGGAAGACGCCGAGGTCGAAGTCCGCGTCAATTCGCTGAAACTCTCCTCCAAAGTTAAGAAGGTGCGTTCCCTTAACCCAGGAGAACGCGTCGGCCAACTGAACCCGGTTCATGCGCGTCTGTTGCGGCACGCGGAAGGACGCGCCGGCTTGAATACTCGGGAAGGTAAACTGCGGCCCGGGCGTCACAGGGAGGGTTTGATTGATGAAATTGTTGACGCTGAAGGTGAGGCTGTTGACCGCATTAGGGCTGATGATGTCCACCCAGTTCGCCAGGAACGACTGATAGTGATTGCGACTGGATTGCCGCTGTGAAGCCGAGCCGATGGCACGGATGAGAGTACTGGCCCCCACGTCCTCCGAGCGCTCAAGCGAGTACCGAAACCCCAGATGATTCTGGTTAGTCACGAACCAGTCGCCGCGGCCGTTTGCAAGCAGATCGTCTAACGGCGCCGATGCGAAGGTTCGGTTGATCGAACGGCTGGCGGTGTCACGGTCGCCTACCAATACAGCTCCGTCCTGGTTCCGATACTCAATAGAGCCGAACCAAAAAGCCTTGTCTCTTACCAGCGGCCCACCAAGTGTCAAGGAATACTGTTCGCGATCAAACGGCGGTTCCTGGTTGCCGCGGTCGAAAGTAGCCGGCAGAGCCTGGAGCCTTCGGTCTCGAAAGAAAAACGAAGCCGATCCGCGCAGCGTGTTGGTGCCTGCCTTAGTCACGATATTGATGACCGATGAACCGGAGCGTCCGAGCCGCGCCGAGAAACGATTGGTCGCAATTTGAAACTCCTGCACCGCATCTTGCGAAATGTTCACGAGCGAGCCGCCTACCACGTCGTCGTTGTTGTCAGCTCCATCGATCGTGACATTGCCTCCGCGTCCGAGCTGTCCTGCCGACGAGATCAACACGGTGTTGGTCTTCGTCGGATCGAAGTTCGGAGCAGGAGAGTTGCCGGGAACCAGCAGCGCCAGTTCAAGAAAGTTACGGCCGTTTAATGGCAGGCTTTCGATCTCGCGTCGGCCTATCAATCGATCCACCACTGAGGAATCCGTATTAGTCAGAGGTTCGCCGCCTCCAAAGTCTTTGTCTATAGAGTCTGTCACCTCTCCCACCTGGAGCGCTATATTCACACTCCGGCTCTGCCCGACCAGTACCTCAATCCCCGAGTAGACCATCCTACTGAAGCCTTGTTGCTGCACTCTGAGTTCG
>JBGPFL010000199.1:0-7527 GCA_041483295.1 Blastocatellia bacterium
ACGCTCTTAGGAATGAGCGCGGGCCAGTAGGCAATGATCTCTTCGACTTTCGGCCGGCCGCTGCCAAATCCTGTAACCGTCGGAGGACCGTTGAGAACGAGCGGCGCGATCTCTCTGGTGAATCGCTCGACCGCCCGTTTGTTCTCCGATCGCACTCCGATGCGCATCGCCAGTTCCGCCATGTCGGGTGAGGGTTCGCCCGCGGACTGGCCGTGACAAGCGTTTACGCCGACGAACTCGGTCAGGATGTGGTCGAACTTCAAGCCGAGCCGGTCGAGTCTCTCCCTCAAAATGCCATCCGCCGCTTTGGCTTTCTTGTATGCATCGGGCCAGGCATAGACCAGCGACCCGACAGCTTTCCAGCCGGCAAAGTAGCTGACGCTCACCTTGTACATGTCTGTCTTCGGACGGCCCCTGATCCTGGAGAAGCGCACAAGATCCGGACCTTCCTGTTCGAGCTGGATAGAGGTGAAATCTGCCACGCAGTCCGGAGTGATGTATTCGCGCGGGTCGCCCATTTCGTAGAGGAGTTGCTCCTTGATTGACGCCACGGTTATCCGGCCGCCCGTGCCTTCGTGTTTCGTTACGGTGAATGTCCCATCCGGATGAGCGAGCACAATCGGGTAGCCGATGTCGGCCGGGTTCGGGATCGTTTCCCAATCGACCAGACAATTGCCGCCGGTACACTGTGCTCCGCACTCGATTGTGTGCCCTGCGATAGTCCCTGCTGCCAACCGATCCCAATCATCTTCGGCCCAGTCGAATTCATGAATCATAGGGCCAAGTGTGAGTCCGGTGTCGGTCACTCGGCCTGCGATCACGATCTGCCCGCCCTGGGCCAAACAATCGGCGACAGGCCGCCCGCCGAAGTAGACGTTGGCGCTCTGAACACGCGACAGGACAGAATCGAGCGGTTTGCCTGTGTCGAGGTTCTTCAACTCCATGCCGCGTGCAATGAACCCTTCGAGGCGGTCCATTATGTCGTCGCCCGTAACGATTCCTATCTTGATCTTGCCACCGAATCCCGAACGGCGCGCAACCTCTATGACTGCATCCCGACAGGATTCGCAGTTGACACCGCCCGCGTTTGCTACCACCTTGATCTTTCGCTCGACCAGGTCGGGCAGGACGCGTTCGATCATCGAAACGAAGTCATGTGCGTAGCCCGCTCGCGGGTCGCGGGCTCGCTGTTTCTGCATGATCGACATTGTTATTTCGGCCAGATAATCGAGGCCCAGATAGTCGATAGGCCCGCGCCGAATCTGCTCAACCGGAGCCTCGAGCGAGTCGCCCCAGAAGCCCTGCCCGTTTGCGATTCTGATCGTTTTCATTGGCAGCCTTTCGCGAAGTCCTATGCTACGTTCGAGGGCGGGAGAGGTCAAGTACAGGAGTGTGCGAAGCGGCGAACGGAGGATAAGAGTTGGATCTCGCAGAGGGCGATGCGTGTGAAAGGGAGAGCGGGTGAATGACGCTCTCGCTTCACCCGCTTCCCACTTCCGCTTTAGTCACGGCTTCGGCGCTGGGGGAGGCAAGTCCCGCGCCTCGACTGTCGACTGAAAACCGACGCGGTTATGCGAGCCGTCGCAGAAAGGCTTGTTGTCCGAATGGCCGCAGCGGCAAAGCGAAATCACCGTTCGCCCTGCGAGCCCGTAGGTATTGCCTGATACGTCTTTGATGACAATGTCGTCGCCTGTTACGCGGAGCGGGCCGTTGTTAAGCACGAGTATTTCTACGCTCATCAGTCTCTCCTCTCGCGAAGTCATGTCTATTCGTCGTTCGGATTGTACAGGAGGGATGGGTGATCGAGCCATTGTGCGACTCAAATTCCTGAAAGCACTCTGTGTCCTGAGATCGGCGACCCTGTTGGGTTCAGTGTCGCTCCAGCCTCGACACAAGTCTCTCTTCGTGCCGCTTCGGTGGCCCCTTAGTAACTGGGAGATCGAAGACGGATTGAAGAAAGCCGGCGCGGCATTTAATATGGCCGCGCCTCGTGAGTGCAACGTCGGTTCAATAGAACGAGAGAGAATGAATCAACCAACCAATAGAGGACTGGTACGTGGGCTTGGCAGGTGGGACCTCACGGCTGTCGCGATCAACGGAATCATAGGAGCAGGCATCTTCGGACTGCCGGGTAAGGTGTACTCAAAGGTCGGCCCATTCAGTCTGGTTGCATTCATAGCCTGTGCCATCGTCGTCACTCTGATCATTCTTTGCTTTTGCGAAGTAGGGAGCCGGTTCACCGAGACTGGCGGGCCTTACCTCTATGCTCGCAAGGCATTCGGGCGCCTGGTCGGGTTCGAAGTGGGGTGGATGCTCTGGCTGGCACGGCTCACGGCGTTCGCTGCCAACTGCAATCTACTGATCGGCTATCTGAGCTACTTCTGGCCCGCCGCGAACACCGGAATAATACGCGCGGCAGTGATCTCATTCGTCGTCATCGCGCTGACGGCGGTGAACATCTTCGGCATTCGGGACGTAGCGAGAGTCACCAACCTGTTAACTGTGGCGAAACTGCTGCCGCTTCTTCTGTTCATTGCGGTGGGTCTATTCTTCCTCAATCCTCAAGCATACTCTTTTGGCGAGCCGCCCACTTATGGTGCCTTCTCGGCCTCTGTGTTGATCCTGATCTACGCTTTCACGGGTTTTGAGGGGGCCGTGATACCTGCAGGTGAAGTTCAAGACCCGCAACGAAACATGCCGGTAGCGATACTGACGGCAATAGGCGTAGTCACCATTCTCTACATATTGATACAGGTTGTATGCATAGGCACGCTACCCGGGTTAGCGACTTCGGAAACGCCGCTCGCGGACGCAAGCGGCCGTTTTCTGGGGATCGCCGGGGCAGGAATCATCTCCGCAGGCGCGGTTGTGTCGATCATACCGAATCTGAACGTGATCCTGCTTGCAGGCTCGAGACTGCCATTCGCGATGTCGGACCGGCGCGAGCTTCCTCGAGTTCTATCGCGTACACACCCCCGGTTTCACACTCCTCACGTTTCCATATTGCTCACATCGGTGATTGTGCTTGTGTTGAGCCTATCGGGTACGTTCATTTACGCGGCCACAATAAGCGCAATCGCGAGGCTGCTGGCTTACGCCGGAACTTGTGCTGCGCTTCCGGTCCTGCGCCGCGAGCCGGGCGCTAGTCCTCCAGTGTTCAAGTTGAAGGCGGGAGTCATGCTGTCAATACTATCTCTAGTGCTGATCGCGTGGCTGCTCTCCAACACGACAAAGTACGAAGCTCGTGACGCTGGGATCGCGGTTGGATTGGGACTCCTCGTTTATCTAGCTTACGGTCTCAAGCGGCGTCCTGCGGGGCCAGAGGAGGCTGTGAGACGACCGAACTCCTGAAATCGAGGGTCGCCTCCGCACTCCTCCGCGTCCCTGAGAGTTTACTTGTCTATTCAACGCTCTCTGAGTAATCTCTCGGAGAAGAATCCTTAGAATCTCACGATCAATGTGTTGAAGGGATGCTTATGAGAAAGAGAGTCGTGCCATTACTACTTGTGCTGTTAACTCCGCTCGTGGGTTATCCGAATCCGGAGACTAATGCCGGAGGGACGACGCTGGCGGAACGTCTCGGATTCAAGCCGGGTGACAAGATTCTGATCATCAACGGCGACGACGTTGGCGTCAGCCATGCTGCCAACGCCGCAACCATTGACGCGCTGGAGAACGGTTTGATGACCTCGGCGACAATTATGGTTCCGTGCCCCTGGTTCCCTGAGATTGCCGCCTACGCAAAGGCCCATCCCAACGCAGATTTCGGGCTTCACCTCACTCACACCGCAGAATGAAGGGCATAAAGTGGGGACCGGTCGCAAGCAGGAACGAGGTGCCCGGACTGGTGGACCCGCAGGGATACCTATGGCCTGATACGCCCATCGTGTATCAACATGCGACTCCCGAGCAGGCCTACATCGAAGCTCGCGCCCAGATTCAAAAGGCGCTGGCTGCCGGAATAGACGTGACGCATCTCGATTCTCACATGGGGGTGCTGCAGTACAACGACGCCTATTTCCAGGTCTATCGAAGACTGGCCAAGGAATTCGATCTGCCGCTGCGGATGGGATCGCAGGAAACCCTGGCCCCGCTGGGCGGTGGACAGCAACGCGGACAGCTCGACTCGGACGGAACGCTCTGTCCCGACTTCTTGATCTATGGCAATCGCAAGCAGGGCGAGTCGGTGACTGAGTACTGGAAGCGGGTCCTCAAAGAGTTGAAGCCGGGAGTCACCGAGCTTTACATTCACGCGGCGCTTGCAGGCGAGGAGATGCAGCATGTAACCAATTCGTGGCAGGACCGCGCGGCCGAGCATGCGCTGTTCACAAGGGATCCGGAGATTCGACAGATTCTGGAGAGCCAGAGCGTGAAGCGAATCGGTTATCGTGCGTTGCGCGAGTTGCAGCGTAAAGCGCGAACGGAAGGAAAGAGCAAGTGAGCGTGTGCTCAGAGTTCAAGGGGGGTGCAATCAAACTTGGGACTCAAGCTCGCGGCTGCGTCGCTTCTCATTAACACCTCGATTCATCGAGGTGTATGGCGGATTCGAAGCGTCCTTCGACTGTTTCAACAGTCTTCGGCTTCCACGGGAGGAAACCGTTGAAACGGTTCGGGGGATCCGCCCAGTCGAGACCACCTCACTAAAAGTGAGGTGTTAATGAGATCGGCGCTCGCCGAGCTACACGGAGCGAAAGTGTCAAGAGCATTACCTCGGATCTAGTCCGACTGATATAGCACCCAGTTCAAGGTCAGCTTGCCGACTTCTGAGGCCCAGCGCAAGAGATTGAACTCTGAATCGGAGATCGTACGGGAGGAGAATCGGCGATGAACCCATGCAGGAGATCGGCAATCAGGATGATAGTTTTCGCTCCGCTGCTGGCGATTGTTGCGCTTATCAGTCCGTTGGGCGCGCAGGAGCGCTTAGATGTCCGGGCCGGCTACAAGAAGTCCGAGCACCGGATTGCGATGCGTGATGGCGTCAAGCTCTTCACCTGCGTCTATTCGCCGAGAGACACGTCTCAAAAGTATCCGATCATGCTCATTCGCACGCCCTATAGCGTTGCTCCTTATGGCAACGACGCATACAGGGAAACTCTCGGCCCTTCGCCGTTGTTCATGAAGGAGGGCTATATCTTCGTCTATCAAGACGTACGCGGCAGGTACATGTCCGAAGGCGAATACGTGAACGTTCGTCCGCATAAGGAGAAGAAGAACGGGCCCGCGGACATCGACGAGAGCACGGACACCTACGACACAATCGACTGGCTAATAAAGAACATTCCCAATAACAACGGCCGCGTTGGAATGTGGGGAATATCCTATCCGGGATTCTACGTCGCGGTTGGTATGATCGACGCCCATCCGGCTCTGAAAGCCGCTTCTCCGCAGGCGCCAATAGCGGACTGGTTCATTGGCGACGACTTCCATCACAACGGCACCCTGTTTCTTCCGCACGCTTTCAACTTTTTGTCGGGCTTCGGGCATCCCCGTCCGGCGCCCACGACGGAGGGGTCGCCGCGCTTCTCTCATGGTACTGCCGACGGCTACGAGTTCTTTCTCGACATGGGCCCGCTGCCCAATGCCGACAAGAAATACTTTAAGGGAGACGTCGCCTTCTGGAACGAGATGATGGAGCACCCGAACTACGATGACTACTGGCAGGCGCGCAACACGCTCCCTCACCTCAAGAACATCAGGCCCGCAGTGATGACTGTGGGCGGGTGGTTCGACGCCGAAGATCTCTATGGCGCGCTCAACACCTACAAGGCCGTCGAGAAGAACAGTCCGGGCGCGTACAACATTCTCGTGATGGGGCCGTGGTTTCATGGCGGCTGGTCCCGCTCCGACGGCGACGCTCTCGGCAGTGTTCCATTCGGCTCCAAGACGTCGGTCTTCTACCGCGAAAATATCGAGTTGCCTTTCTTCAATCACTACTTGAAAGACAAAGGCGAGTTGAAACTGCCTGAGGCGTACGTATTCGAGACCGGCGCGAATCAGTGGAGGACCTGCGACCAGTGGCCGCCAAGGAACGCTCGGGTCGATAGTCTGTACCTTCACGCGAATGGGCAGCTCTCATTTGCGGCGCCCACTCAAACCGAAAAGAGCGCATTCGACGAATACATCAGCGATCCTCGCAAGCCGGTTCCCTACATAACCGGGACAAATATCGGGATGACTCGTGAGTACATGGTCGACGATCAACGGCTGGCCGGGCGGCGACCTGACGTGCTGGTCCATCAGACCGACGTGCTCACCGAAGACGTGACAATCGCAGGCCCGATTGTCGCGAGCTTGTGGGTTTCAACGAGCGGCACTGACTCGGATTTTGTGGTGAAGCTCATCGACGTCTTCCCCGAAACCGGTGAGCAGATGGGTGGCTACCAGATGCTGGTGAGAGGCGAGCCGATGAGGGCGCGGTTCAGAAACAGCTTTGCGAAGGCGGAGCCGATGATCCCGGACAAAGTAACCAGGGTCGAGTTCACACTGCCCGACTCGTATCACACGTTCCAGAAGGGGCACAGGATCATGGTGCAGTTGCAGAGCACCTGGTTCCCGCTGGTCGATCTGAATCCCCAGAAGTTCGTGAATATCTACAAGGCGACTGAGGCCGATTTTCAGAAGGCGACCGAGCGAGTTTATCACTCGCCGCAATTCAGCTCGCACTTGAAACTGCAGGTGTTGAAGTAGCTTCATTGACACCCCGTTGAACGCTCAACTATCATCGAGTTTACTCTCCGACTGGCCGCTATCTTGACGCGTCCGTGTGACTTTGCCGCAGGAGAACTCGATGAGCACAGCCGACCTGACTAATCGCCTGGAAGAAGCCGAGCACGAATGGGAAGAGCGAACCCTGAACCCATCGCTCAAGCGATCGCCTGAAAACAAGGAGCGCTTCACTACGGTTTCCCTCACGCCGGTGGAGCGTCTGTACACGCCCAACAGCCTTCCCGACTTCGATTATGAGGCCGAGTTAGGATTCCCCGGCCAGCCGCCGTACACCCGCGGCATTCACGCGACCGGCTACCGCGGAAAGCTGTGGACGATGCGCCAGTTTGCAGGCTTCGGCTCAGCCTTCGACACCAACCTGCGGTTCAAGTATCTCCTCGACCACGGGCAGACCGGATTGTCGGTCGCGTTCGACTTGCCGACCTTGATGGGCTTCGACTCGGATCACCCGTTCAGCGAAGGAGAGGTGGGTAAATGCGGCGTTGCGATCTCATCTCTGGCGGACATGGAGGTGTTGTTCGACGGCATCCCGCTGGAATCGGTGACCACTTCGATGACCATCAACGCGCCGGCGTCGATGATCCTGGCGATGTTTCTTGGTGTCGCCGAGAAGCAGGGTGCGGATTGGAAGAAGCTCGGAGGGACGCTTCAGAACGACATCCTGAAAGAGTACATCGCACAGAAGGAATGGATCTATCCTCCACGCCAGGCGATGCGGCTTATCGTGGATACGATCGAGTTCTGCACGAAAGAGGTGCCCCACTTCAACCCCGTCTCTATCTCGGGATACCACATTCGCGA
>JBGPFL010000200.1:0-7465 GCA_041483295.1 Blastocatellia bacterium
CGAAGGGGCATATCAACCAAACGACGAACCTGTAATAAAGGTGTGTCGATGGTAAGGTAAGGGCCATGGGGTGTCAATAGAAATTCGAAATGCGATATTCGAAATGCGAAATTTGAGATCAGCATTGGAACGTCGAATTTCGAATTTCGAATTATTTCGAATTGCGAATTTGAGCTATGTTGTCGAATAATCGAATTTCGCATTTCGCATTTCGCATTTCGCATTTCCTCCAATGACTGGACCTCTGCGTGACATTGCAGCTTCCATCTCTTCGCCGGTTGAATCGCGTCTGTTCGCCGAGTACGGCGCAATCTTTCTCACAGCCGCGACGCCTCCACCCACGATCATCTTCGCGACCAGCAACGAGGTCGATCAGTTCCAATCGTCGCTGTCTGTTGGGACAGGGAAGTTCGGCGAGCAGATAATCGAGTTGCAGGCCCTTGCGATCGAAGCGTTGAAGGCGGCGGCCACTGATCTGTCACTCGCCGGCAGAAGCTTGTCTGCTCGTGCCCCCGATGCCGGACGGCGTTCGTACGAGGACACAGTCAGATTGTGGACTCGAAACGTGACTCGCGGGCTAGAGCATTGGGAAGCGCACGGCCGGATCACTGCTGAGAAAGCGACAGCTATCCGGGAGCTTGCACCTGTCGAGCAGGTCGGTGTAATCCTCGGTCTGGAAGAGACCGAGGATCTCTACTTCGGCACGTTCTTTGACAGGTCCATCCTCTATTCTGTTGCGGCGCCCGGAGCCTCCCAGCACCTATCCATGTTGGCCTTTGATGTGGCCGAGTATCAGGAGACTGCGGTCGAAAGCGCGTTAGAGCGCCAGGGGTGGTTTCGCACGGTAGTAAACGACCTGCCGCACTTCACGTATCTGGGTCGCCGCGAAGATGAACTCTCTGAACTGGGACTTAAGCGGGTTGTGCGAGGCTACGGCGAGACCGACTATCACTTCTGGGTTCCCGATCTCCTGGGGTCTGTTTGAATAGCCGCTGGGTGCTGGTGGGGAGGAGGCGGTTCACTGCTGCCTGGCTTCCTCTATCGCCGCTCGGATCCGCTCGAGCAGCTTGAAGTAGAGCCCATTCTGATTCGACTTCGGATCGGGATCGCTTCGCTTGAACCCTCCCATATCAACTGTCAGCTTCGTGCCGCCGATGGCCTTGATGGTCACGTAGAATCGGCTCTGGTCGCCTTTTTTTTCAACGTCAACCATGAAGGTCGGTTCCTGCTTGTCCGAAAAACGGGTAATGACAGGGGGGACCTTGCCCGCCGATTCCTCGGTTTTGGCAAATTTCTGGGCCTCAACCATAACCGCTGAGATTACCTCGAGCTGATTGACCAGGTATGACTCTTGAACAAATTTCTGGGCGTTGTCGGTCAGAAGCATGCTGAATCTTCCAGGGGCGCCGTCAACGGGACCCACATAGAAGCTCGCCCCGGTGGGCGGCTGCATCTTGCCTTTGGACATTTTTCGCAACTCTGCGTCGGTGTATGGCTTGGGCTGAGGCTTGGACTCCTTCTGTGGGAAAGCCGCTGTACAGATGAGTAAAGTCATTGAGACGAGTAGGGATGAGACGGTTATTAGTCTTGATTGCACTATGACACCTCGGACCAACGCTCCAGTTAGTAAACGCGGCCCGCTGCTATTGGTTGCATTTTGGCCGGCGCCGGCTAAACCGAGCTTACTGGTTCTTCCTCGCAAGGTGGAGCAGGCGTCGCCGCGAATCCACCGACTCCCTTGTCATTGTCACGGGCGCTAACGGGTTCGAGTAACGCCTCAGCCTTGTGTAAATCATCCTCGCGCTTGCCGCCTCGCAGCACATATATGATGCCACCAGGCAGGCCGGTCGAGACCGTGACGCCAAGCCACAGGAATGCCAGAGCGGCTGCCTGATGTTCACTGGCTCCTACCGTGGCCGAGTGGAAAAGCATGATGTAGGCACCCTCGCGCAGTCCCATCCCGTTCACCGACACCGGCGCCATTGTGATGAGCCCGATGGTCGGAATGAGGATCAGGTAGTCTACCCAACCGTTGTTTGTCTTCAAGCCGATGGCGCTGGCAGCCAGCAAGTTGACAAACGCGCAACCAACTTGAACTACTATCGAGAGCAACAGAGCACTGGCCATCAAGCCCCATTTGCCGCGGAATGCATTGAACGACAGAAAGAGCCGCTCGACCTTCTCGTCTGCCTTCTTCAATTTGAAGAGACTGAGCACCCGGTGGAGCAAGTCGTAGCTACGCCGGTAAAACAGCGCCAGGTTAGCCAGCATGAAAGCAAAGAGGATTAGCCAGAACAACGGCGCCAGGAGAACTCCGCCTATGCGCGTTCCCGCGTAAGTGGCGACCACAGCCGCTACGAGCACCAGGCCCGCCATCCCGACGTCGCGGTCAATGAAGACCGACGCGGTTGAAGCGCTCAGCCTCCGCGTCTCTTTATTCAGGTAATAGACACGGAAGACATCGCCTCCGATCGCAGTCGGCATCAGGAAGTTAAAGAACATTCCAAGGAAGTAGTATGACAACAGCCTCGGGTAGCTGGTCCTGATGTCGAGCGGCTTCAGCATCAGATACCAGCGATAAGCGCTCAAGCCCTGGGCCAGGAAGTAGACCATCACCGCAGCCGCGAAGTATGCGAGCTTCGCGTTTCTCAGCTCCCCCCAAAGGTCGGCGATATGAATCTTCCAGAAGATCAAAACGTAAAGGCCGAGGCTGACCGCAATCTTCAGCACTAGAGTGGCTGTCTTCTTTGTCATTCTGAGGTTCTGGCTCCAAGCTTGTTCGAGATCAGTAACATTTGGGGGGTCTTTGTCCTATCAAGAATGCTCCTCAACTTTACATGAAAGGTTGGGCGACTTGCAAGAACTATGGTCGGAACCCCAAGAACTCCCTTCACCGCTTCATAGTCCTCGGCGGTCATCAAACAATACACGTCCTCGCCAGACGCCATGAGCTCGCTCAGTTCCTCTGGGCGATAGTACTCGAATATCGGTCGTCGCAAGTAGAAGACCATGCTCGGCGACGCAGTCCTGTAGTAGCCGACTCTTGCGTCCGGCCCCGCCTGGCCGGCTATGACTTCCGAGAGAGCACGCACCGGCCTGTATTTTTCGAAGTCGGGAAGAGAGCGGAGCACGAATACCCAGTTGATCGCGGCCAGCGTCAGCGCCAGAAGGATGATCGCCATATCGGGTCTCTTGGCCGAGATAACCGCAGCTGCGAACAACCCGCCGGCGATTGCAAGGTAGGCGATCATCTGGGCGCCGGCGATCTCGTAGACCTGTGAGAGCTTCTCGATTACATAGAGCAGCGACGCACCCAGCCCGGCGACGAGTAAAGCCGCCGCACCTACGGCCATCGAAAGCCAGCGCGTACCATCTTTGTTCCCCGCTCGAGCGAGGAGTCCTCCGATCAGGGCCGCCGCTGCCGGATATACCGGCAGCACGTAGAGGTCCTCCTTGTTTCTTGATATCGAGAAGAAGAGGACAATCACTGCTATCCATATCAGCAGCAGTATCCCGGACGGCTTCTCACCTTCGGAACCTTGTTGTGATGGTTCGTTAGGAGGGTCCGCCGGCGTGAGGGTCGAGCCGTCAGGCGTGATCTTCGGCGTCTTCCTTCGATTCAACTTGAAACGTAGTTGCAGCCAGATAGCGAGCGGCAGAAAGACCGACCAGGGCAACAGGTCTCCGGCGATTACGGGTATGTAGAAGAATATGCTCCGCCTGGGTCCCCATACCTCGCTCCCGACAGGCCTGTAGGTAAACGTAAAGCGCGAGATGTTGTCGTCCAGCAGGAACGATTTGATGTACTGCCAGCCGTGCTCGGCGTAGATCGCTGCATACCACGGGGCAACAATCCCTACTATGATGAGAAACCCGGCCGGGAGCATCAACTCGCGCAAAACGCTCAGGCGCCGATGAACCGCGAGGTAGACAAGGATCGCGGCTGCCGGCAACAACGCCGCGACAGGGCCTTTTGTCAGAATGCCAAGACCCACGGACGCGTACATCAGAGACAGACACAGTTTCCGGCGGCGCGGATGCAGCTCCGCCAGAACAAACATCAGAAGCGCCAGGCCCATAAACATCGCCAGGTATACATCTATGATTATTCGCCGCGAGAACATCAGAAAACGTGGCGTGGCGGCAAGCGCAATCGCTGCCATTAATCCCGCGTCGGTCGAGAAAGCGGCCCTTCCAAGCCAAAACGCCGTCCCGATGAGGACCAGTGCCGCGAGCGCGATCGGAAAACGCTCGACTCCTTCTGTTACCCCAAACATTCTGTAAAACAATGCGACTACCCAGTAAACGAGGGGCGGCTTGTTGAAGCGCGGCTCATGGTTGAATGTCGGGTTGATGAAGTCGCCGGCTTCGATGATCTCACGCGGCGTCTCGGCGTAGAAGGCTTCGTTCGAGTCCCACAGCGACGATGACCCGAGCTTCACGAAGTACGGCAGAACGGCAAGGATGACGGCAGCGATGAGAAAGAGTCTCTTGGATGAGAACGAAGCCTTCATGCGTGAGGCATCGTAACTATCACACCGCGCTATGTGGGAGCAAGGGGAAAAGGAAATGCGAAATGCGAAATGCGAAGTGCGAAATCCGGATTTCAATTCTCATTTCGCATTTCACATTTCGAAATTCGCATTTCCTCTCAGTGTGTCCTGGTGTCGAGCTTCACCACAATTCGCGTTCCCTTTCGGAGGATGTTAAGAGGACAAATCCCCCGTCGCGTCGAGAGGGTCGAATTCAGTTGCCGGCAATTCACGCCGCCCCTGTTGTAAGTGCCAACGATCACGTCGCCTGCCTTGATGCCCGTCCGTTCCGCTGAAGTCCCTTTTGCCACCGAGAGGACCAGCACGCCCCTCGAGGTCCCGAAGAACGCGGCCAATTGCGGCTCCTGCGTCTGGTCGAGATCGCGTGCGGTAAAGCCCGCCGGGAAGACGACCGTGCGGGGGTCGGGCCCGCCGAATCCTGTGTCGTTCGAGGCCAGCGTGGGCGCCGGCGGCACCTGCAGATCGAGATTGCGCAGAAGACCGAAGAGCTGTTGCATCTCTATCCCCAACTCGCTACGCGTTTCCTCTCGTGCTTGAGAAGGCGCGCTCTTCATGTTGCTTCGGTACTGCGCGTTCAACTCGTCAAGACGCCGCTGAAGACTGTCGCGCTGGGCAGCAAATGACTCGTCCGGCATTTCGGACTCCATATAAGCGACCATCTGACCGGTGTAGAGCCGCGGGCCGAGCACCGCTTCGAGTCCAACGTTGTCGTGATTCCGGATGACGCGCAGCTTTAGAGGGTATCCCGCAGGCAATGACGAAAGCACCGCGCTCAAGTCGGTCCTGGTGTTGACGTCGAATTCATCGAGGCCGATGATGATGTCGTTCAGCTTGATGCCGCCGGCGGCTGCAGGGCTCCCGGCGACAACCTCTCGCACGATCACCCCCGACCTTCGAGGGAGGCCGAGAACCGAGAATTCAGCCTCGGAAAGCTGAGTGAGGCCCTCGACCTTGACTCCCAACCATCCAGCAGGCACGCTGTCCTGTTTTTCGATTACTCGCTTTGCAATTGTGTCGCGGATGAATTCGAATGGGAAGAGGTAGGCTCGCCCGAAGCCCGCATATTGCGCGATGCCCGCGACCTGACCCTCGGAAGTAATGACTATACTGCCGTCGTTGCGTGACAGAAGGTTGCTGGAATTCAACGTCAGTGCGCCTCGGGCCTTCGCATACATGCTGCCGACTGCTACCTGCCCCAGATCCTGCTTGATTGCGTAGTCTATGTAGACCTGTTTACTGTTGTCTGGAGCAGCTATCCTGGCCGTGATGTCCGCACTCAGTATCTTGACCATCATTCCCAGGGACAGAACACTGGTTGGCGCAAACCCCGGCGGTTGGACTCTAAGCGCCGCGACCTCGAGCACAACGAAACCTGTTGCACAGTCCATTCCTACAAGCCGGGCACGCAGTCGCGACCCATTGTTTGCGGTAACAAGAATAGTTTCGTCCTTGTCCGAAGGGTCCAGATTAGTCAGCCTGGTGACTACATGGCCCGCGCCGTCGATGACAAGGCCCGTGGTTATATTGAACAGCTTCCGCGGCGCGCTTCCCGGAACGCCTACACGAACGTTATCCTGCTGACGCAAGCGGGCTATCATCTTGTTGGAGTCGATCGCGTGAACGACAGATACGACCCATGGCGGAGCGTCGCCCCTGACGACAACCTGCTGCTGCGTCTGCTGCTGGGCGTGTGAGGCGGACACCCCGAGCAGAGTTAGGATGAATACTGATGAGACTCTTCTAAGCATAACTACAACCCTGGACCCTTATCGTCTCTCGTTTGTCGTTTCGCGCTTCCCGCTAAGTCGCGGCGCTCATCCCAGAGCAGACTGCCAGTATCAAAGCCCCAACGAGAAACGAAAAACGCGGAACGCGAAACGTTACTTCGCGGCTCCCGTTAGTATGAAATATCCGAACTCCGTGGCTGTTGCCGGCCGTACGACGCGTTGAGAACCTGCTGCTGCATGCCAACACTGACAGGAATCATCGGCACGGTGCGATCACCATTATTGTCGCGCACTAGCAAAAGAGGGGGGCCGTCCTGAGGCGCATTTCTTGAAGTCCTTGATGCTGAGACGTGGCTATTCTTCACAGGTATGAAGTCTGCGCCCACAGCCGGTCCCCCGGGAGTCTCGGGCCCACCCACATTAGGCACCGGCACAGTCAGACCCACACCGTCTTGCGCGGGTGTCTGGGTTCCTTTCGATGCTATATCAGTCTTCACCTCTTTCGGAGCATTCGTAAAGAATCCGCCATACTGAAGAGCCACGAACACTACCAGTAACCCTGCCGCAGCAGTGCCAAGTCGCAGGAAGCCGGCCGGACTCAACCAGGACGTCCTTTGAGACTTCACCCGGCTCAGCCGCTCGTTCAGCAGTGCGTTGAAGTTAGTCGGCGCCGCCACTCGTGCCACCGATCCCGTCAACTCCCTCAGTTTCGCCCGCTCATCAGCAAAGCTTTGACAATCGGGACACCCTGCGACGTGACCGGCGGCCTCGAATGGAAAGACATCCGGCCGATCTGCCTCGTCGATTATTCTTTTGACCTTAGTGCAATTCATATTCTTTTGTTCCTGCTCAAATGTATACGCTCAGCTTCTCTTTGAGGAGGTTGCGAGCGCGGTTTATTCGTGACTTGACGGTCCCTTCAGAAAGCTTCAGAACTTCAGCTATCCGGTCGTAGCTCAGCCCTTCGACGTCTCGCAGCACGATGGCTGCGCGATACTTCTCCGGAAGCGACGTGATGGCGCGCGCGACGGCTTTGCGGCGCTCATCCTTGATCAGCGACTCGTCCTGCAGGGGGTTGAGGTCCGGCGGATCCAGCTCAACCGCGTCCCCGTTGTCGTCGGTGAAGGGGGAGAACAGCGACACGAACTTGCGCCGCTTCCGCCTTCTGAGCTCGCTGATCGCGAG
>JBGPFL010000201.1:0-7461 GCA_041483295.1 Blastocatellia bacterium
CAAAAGAGCCGCCTTCGGTCAGCCTCAGGTTAAGCTGAATCGTCGACATCTCCGCGGGTCTCTCGGTTGAAGAGAGAAACAATCCGCCCGCGCTGAGGTTTGCTTCGAACTCGTGTCGAAGCTCCTCATCACTTTCGAATTCGACGGTGAAGCTCTCTATCGATTCTTTAGTTACTTTCAAGACACAACCTCCGCGCCTTCAGGCAGTTCCGCACACTAACGCTCGGGCACCCAGAAGCTTACTATGAAACCTCCCAGGTAGACTGTGACAAAAAGAGCATGAGGCGGAATCGAGAGCACGAACCGCCCGCAAGAGCAACGGAGCGTCGCCCATCTTAGTCGTCACACGCTCTCACGCAATCCCACCCAGATCGAGATTGTTACACTCGATTGTGATAGGTGACCAGGAAGCAAGAGAGGCTTGCCGCGCAACCTGAGGCCGCACTGCGCCACTTCCGATCGAATGCCATCGGGCCATCTGAGAAGGCGATAGCTCTGAGTGCCACAAGGTGAAGCACACGCTTCGAAGCGCCTCGAAGGGATCGCCTGATGGCCCTGCCCCGTAAGAGTAAGATATAGTAAGAGTCGACGCGAAAGGCGGGAATTGAATGGCTCAACCGAAGCTGACCGGGCCCCGACCAGCGTGGCTAAAGATTCGAATCCACGCGGGCGAAACCTTCGACCGGGTGAACAAGATGATCACCGAGCTGAGCCTTCACACGGTCTGCCAGGAGGCCCGGTGTCCAAACGTATTTGAGTGCTGGGGCGAGGGCACCGCGACCTTCATGATCCTTGGAGACATTTGCACACGGCATTGCGGTTTCTGCGCCGTGACTAAAGGCAAGGCCGGACCGCTGGAGGCGAATGAACCGCGAAACGTTGGCGAGGCAGTTCGGAGGCTTGGCGTCAGGCATGCAGTGGTGACCAGCGTGAACCGCGACGATCTGCCGGACGGCGGCTCGCGCCACTTCGCCGAAACCATCAATTGGATCCGCCGGCTGAACCCGGGCTGTCGCGTTGAGGGGCTGATACCCGACTTCTGCGGCAACCCGGAAGCGCTCGATAACGTCCTCGAAGCCCGCCCGGACGTCCTGAATCACAACACTGAAACTATTCCTCGCCTCTACAAACGGGTAAGACCAGACGCGATCTATGAACAATCGATGGAGGTCTTGCGCCGCGCGAGTGCGCGCAAGTCGGAATGGCCTCTTTTGACGAAGTCGGGTTTGATGGTTGGGCTTGGCGAAAGCATTGGCGAGTTGGTCGAGACCTTTCGCGATATCAAAGAAACTGGCTGTGAGATATTGACCGTTGGCCAGTACCTGGCTCCGACCCCGAAACATATTCCGATCGAGCGCTATTACACTCCCGACGAATTTGGGTACCTGAAAGCAGAAGCTCAAGCGGCGGGATTCCGATACGTGGAGGCGGGGCCATTAGTGCGCAGCTCGTACCACGCTGGGAGGCACACCGAAGACAGCGCCGATAATGCGGACTATGGCGACTCGGTATTCCACGAGCGGGAAGCTGAAGCGCTGCCGATGCCACCATTGCTGCTGGTGCAGTTGAAGAGGGCGTAGCTCACTAATCGTTTCGTGTTTGTCGTTTGGCGCCGTTCGTCTCTCGGAAACGAGAAACGAGAACCGCTGATCGGTCGGTTCATCTACTTCTTGCCGCGCATCGCTGCCTTTGAAGCCTTCAATGGGTTCTTGGTGCCGTCGCCGGACCGTGATGATGCCAGCACCTTTGCGTGGCCCTCACAGTCGTGCTCCGCGGCCCGCCCCTTCCAATACTCGGAGGCATCTATTCCCTGAGACAAAAACGCAACTACGGTGAATGCGCTCGCGCACTTGGGACAGGTCAAACGCACTGCCCGCGCTGCTCCTCTCTTAGCCATTATTTGTTCGATCTCCTTTCACAAAGCACCGAGACGCGACGTGTGCGCACTCGGGAGACAAGAGAATAGCTTGCCAGAACGGGGTAGGAGTGTCAATAACTACGAGCTTCAAAGTCCAGTTCACTGCAGGCGCACCGGATTCTAGATTCCGCCAGCCAAAATCCAAAAATCCAAAATCATCTTCATTGAGGTCGGCGAGAGAAGGGGGGTCTGCGCCTTGGCCGGAACACGCGACCGCCATCAGGCTCGGTATTGACGTGTGTGGAGGGACTCTCGATTTGAATTTGTACCCAGTTCCTGCTTGAGGTTACGATGACGGGCCGGGAAGTTAGGCCGCCTCCGGCGGGGCCAAATACTATGAGCTTGCCCCGTTGTCCGATGGTGAGACCGCAGCGATGCCACCGGCCCTTGTCGTTCGTTTGCCCGCTATAACTGTTACCGGATTCGAGGGCCAGAGTCAGTCTCACACCACTCCCAGGCTGACCATTTGGACCCGTAAGTGCCACAGCAATACAAGCGCCCTCAGCAGCTGGAGGCTGTTCCTGAGTCTGGACGGGCGGATCAGGTAGCGCAGGCGCTGGAATGACAGCGGGATGACCAACTGCCGCGGCAGCAGCGGGGTTCTGTGCCTGCTTTTCTGGGAGCACTTTTTCGTCCGACCTACTCGCTTCCCTTGCCTTCTTCTGCGCGGCAAGCTCAGCGGAGTCTTTCGGCTTTTTCTCCTCCGGCAATTGTATGGTCGCTTTAGTGTCAGGCTCCGGAGGCGTGCTCGGCGCGGGCTCGGGCGCTTGAGTGGGTGGCAGCACCGACGAGCTTTCAACCGGAGCGTTCATACGCGTCGGACCTCGGATCACGTAGTAGCTGGCTGCCACCAGCGCAGCGAGCAGAACCAGCACTACCGCCATTGCTACCCGTTGGCCGGTGCGGGTAGGCTCGCGCTTGATGACCTGTACGGTGGCGCCGGTAAGAGCAGCCCGGGGAATCGGAAGGGTGATGGTCTTGAGCGATCCTGTATCCTGATCGGTTACCGTCACGAATTCTTTTCGGGTGGCGCCCGACGGAGCAGAGACTTGAACCTCGTGCACGCCCGGCTGAAGCGCGAAAGTAGCTCGCCCGGTCGCGTCTGCGAGTGCAACCGGACGCGTCCCCACGAAGACCGTGCTTCCAGCAGGGACGCTTTCCACGACCAGCATGGCGGTCCGAATGGTATCGGAGTTATCGATTGCTTGAGTGCTGAAGTCAACGGCGGCAGTGTCGTTGTCGAACCTTGGAATCGCCATGGTTGCGTGCGCGGCGAGCGCGACCTGCAGGTCAGTCTGTTGGCTGCCTTCGATTGACACGCTTATGCGATAGTCGCTGAAGCCGGCTTTTGAAACGCGAACAGTGTGAACGCCGGATGTTAGACCCTCAATCAGCAGCTTGCCTCGAAGTTCCTCCGAGATGCCCCGAGGTGTCTCATCGACGAAGACCTCCGCTGCGCCGGGCGCAGTTGTGAGGATGAGGGTGGCTGTCCCGGTTTCGAGCGGAATCTGCGCAACCTCTCCAGTGAGGCTTCGAATCTGCGCCAGCATCTCACTGGCGGTTTGATAGCGGTCTTCAATTCGCTTCGCGGCGGCCCTTCTGATGATCGCTTCCAGTCCTATTGGAACTCCCAGCGGAGACAGTGGCGGGAGATCCTGGCTCTCATGAAGCTTGCGCATCTCGAACCAGTACGCAGCGGGGTCGGTAGCCCGGGATTCGAAGGGTGGCTTCCCGGTGAGCATCTGGACCAGGATGATGCCGAGCGAGTAGATATCAGTCCGATGGTCCACCGCCCTCTCGCCGGTTATTCGTTCCGGCGACATGTAAGCCGGTGTCCCGAATCCCTCGCCTGTCATCGTCAGACTTTCGCCGCCAACCATTCTCGCTATTCCAAAGTCGAGCACCTTGACTCGCAGAGTCTCGCCGTTCATGAGCATCAAGTTGTCGGGCTTGAGATCGCGATGGATGATTCCGTTCTCGTGAGCGTAGCTGACCCCTTCAAGTACTTGAGAGATGATTGCAATCGCGGCAGGAGGTTTGAGGCCGCCGCTCTCGCCTATTTCATCGGTGAGCAATTTGCCCGAGATGAACTCCATCACGAGATAGTACGAGCCGTTATCTTCACCGAACGTAAATAGTCGCGGCAGGTTCGGGTGGTCGAGCCGCGCCATTGCCACGGCTTCCTGGAAGAAGCGCTGTTTGATCACGGCGTTGCGTGTGTGCTTCTTGTGGAGTTCTTTGATGGCGACGATACGGCCGGGAGTGTTCACGTCTTCGGCCTTAAACACCGATCCGAAGCCTCCACTGCCGATATAATCCGCGATGCGATAATTTCCGATGACTCTACCGCTCATATGTTCGCTCCGCCGACGCCAAACCGGTGGGTCGGCAACTCTTCGCGAGGTCCTCTGGTTTCAGAGGAAGGAAGTCTCTGAACTCGCGGCCCATTTTCACACACGCCTAAACCACAGTCAATACACTCATAGTTACGTCAATCGCCACGCAGTCATGTTGTAAGACTGAGGCAGAGGCCCGCGGGCCTGAAATATCAGAGGCCAGAGGTCAGAGGTCAGTGCATCCGACGTTTTGATCGCTGACCTCTGACCTCTGACTTCTGACTTCTGACCTCTGACTTCTGTTTCACCTTGTCAAGGTTGCTCTTGATTGTGTATGGTTTAAGGCAACGGTCCGCCCGGCCGGGTACAGGTTGATGAATCGCCTGAGGCCAGACCCCCACGGGCAAATACTCAGAGACGGCGTGCGCGACTTGCCCTCTGGATGGCGCAGTCGGTGAAGGGAGCAAGATGAAGAGTTCTGCCCAGTTGGAGCGACGGCGATTCGAGCGTGCCCCTATTTCAGCGCAGGTGGAGTACGAACTGACAAACAGCAGTAGTGGACCGTCCCGCGTCAGGAAGAATATGGCCAACATCAGCACCGGCGGACTGTTCATCGCTACTGAGGAACCGATTCGAGCGGGCACCCGGATGGTTGTGCGTTTCGAGTTGCCCAACAAACATCGGGTCATTGCGGTGTCACGCGTCTGTTATACGCGTAAGGGGCAGGGCCAGGGACTTGGAGTCGAGTTCCTGAGTCTTGATGACGAAGACCGAGAAGAGATCGAGAGCTACATCAGCACTTTGAAACCGAGAGAGTTAGCCCGCAACTAGCTTCGTTTCTCGTTTGCCCGTTTCTCGTTCTTGGTTCATAGCCTCAACGACAAACGAAAAACGACAAACGAAAAACGAGACCGGGTCCCCATGCATTCGGTCATTTTGAAAGATTCTCTTGTAATAGCTACGGCCCCGTGTTATAAGAGCTCAGCTTAAGCTTAACCTCACTGAAACTTGCCCCCGCTTGATAATCCTGAATGCGCCTGAAGACCGGGCTTGTTTGCTGTCTCAAGGCGGCCGTGTTTAACCAGGCCCCCGGTCATGGCTTTAAGGGAAGCGGCGGAAAATTCCCAATGCAAGGAAACATCTCGAATTTTCTATGCCCGTTATGTAAACGACCTGTGGCGCCTAATGCCGACGGACAGCCCACGCGCCTATGTCCGCAGTGCCAGTCCATGCTTCAACCCATCGCGCCAGGCAGTTCCGCCATCCTTCAGATGCCCGCTTCGGAAAATGAGCGGAGCGCGCCGGTGGATGCGAACCCACAGCGTTCCAACGGCGCCGAGATTCTTTTCGATGTCGAACTGGATGGAGCTACGCCTGCCGGGATCCCGGTCGAACCCGCTGCTGTGCTGCTTGAAGCCCCTGAAAGTGGCTTTGGGAGCTTGTTGGGGGAGACCCAACAGCCTGGTCAGGACACGAATATCGGGGCGAAGCGGTTGCCCGAACAGGAAGTCGAAAGGGGCGGTCAGCCCGAGCCTCGCGCTGCGGCCTCCCCGCCTACCCAGGCCTATCAAGTTGAAGCCTCCGGCCCGCGCACGCCGATGCAGCGGCAATCTCGAGAAACGCAGTCCGATCCACTCCAGGGACCTAACGTGCGCACGGTCAGCTTATCTCAGACATCGGGTGGGCAAACCATAAGCTCTGAACCCATCCAGATTCCAGTCGCGCGACGACCTGGATCAAAGAGTGAGAGTGAGGCGCTATCTGAATTGGCGCAGTCTGTCGGCGCCCGCAGTTCCGGGCCGGTGGGCGACGACACGAGTCTGTCCGATCTGGCTGCAGCCACTGGCCTCAGGCGCAATACGGCTCCAACCGAGATCCCTTCATCTGCGCAACCTCGCAGTGCGCCGCTTGCGGGTTGGGAGCTGTCGGCTGACGAATACCCGGTTCTTATCCCTGGCTCGGATCCAAACTACAAGTCCCGGATGCGATGGCCTCTCGTAGCCATCCTGTTGCTTGCCTTGGTTGCGGCGGCTGGTTACTTTCTGGGAGTTCAGAAGTGGATAACTTCGGGCAAGCCTAAAACGCCTCAGGCTTCCAGTCCGGTCAAGAAAGAGACGGAGGCGCCGGCGACTTCGGTCGCGCCTCACGACCCGGCCGTCAAGCCGCCTGAAACGGCGCCGGTGGTCAAGCCTCCCGAAACCGCGCCGGCAGCCGGCGGACCAGTCGCTAAGACGGAGACTCAGCCTCCTGAAGCCTCGGCGCCCGGTAACGTCGATAGCGCTCAGGCCAGGTACTCGCTCCAAGCGGCATCGTTTCCCAAAGAAGTGCAGGCTAGGGAATTCTCTGACAAGTTGGTACGCGCGGGAGTGCCCGCCTATATCATGTCAATCGACATACCTCGCCGGGGTAAGTGGTTCAGGGTTCGCGTAGGTCGATTCCCCACCGCCGACGAGGCCGGGAAGTATGCGCCCCAGGCCCGGCAGCGCGCCCGAGCGGCGGGAATAAGTCTGGAGTTGATCGTGTGCGATTTCGAGAAGACGTAGCGACGAAGACTTGACGGGCGAAGGAGTCGGTACGGAACCTCAAGGCCCCCAGAAGAACGGCTTGTAAGCACCTTTGGTTATGATGGAATTCAACACGCAGGATCTCAGATACGCCAGGCTCGTCGACCAATACTCGAGGCACATCAAGTCTCCGGTGTTGCGGTTGAAGTTCCTTAACTCGGCGCTCAAGAGGATTCCGTCGCATGGTTTTTTGGGGAGGCTTCCCGTCGCAGGTTTGCTCCGCGAACGGGCAATGTTGATCGTGGAGCTATCGAAGGTGCTGCCTCCAACTCGGCGCGCGCCCTGGACCTTCCGGGCGACCTCTTTGCTCTATCGCCTTCGCTTTCTCCTCTACGCGGCCGGTGTTGCAGGCGTGCTGGTTGTTGGAGCGGGAGCGGTCTACGTAGGTTCGAAGGTGATTAGCAGGCTGGCTATCTCAACCCAGGCCAGGAGCGCCGGCGAAGAAGACCAACCGCTCGCAACGTCAACCGGCGCTGAAGTGGTTGCCAGCATAGGGTCGGAGGCCGCTTTGGGTCTGGACCGGGTCTGGCTTGCCGAATCGGGCGAGGGGTATGAGTTTTACAGCAACGGAGCGCGAGTGTTGACCGAGTTCGAGACTACCGGTGCGGAACGTCGCTTCTATCGCTTTAGTCTGGATGCTCTC
>JBGPFL010000202.1:0-7427 GCA_041483295.1 Blastocatellia bacterium
GCCTCCGTGCCCGCCCCTGACAGTGCATGGTTCTTGACTCAGGGGCGGGCACGGAGGCCCGCCCGTACAGGGTTATTATCGAACTAGTCCCAGTTCTAATTGCACCCCCGCGTCAACCGCTCTACGCTTTGCGGTGGCAACGAAAAGAGCTGCTCTCTCTTCGTTGCCGCCGCTCTCGCATTCACCGACCCAGCTTTCACAACCTGAGCGCTCTTTGTGTAGCAAACCCACAACTTCTTGTTTTTCTGGCAAGTTTTCCTCTGCGTAGCTCTGCGCCCTCTGCGGTGGTCGAATGTCCGGAAAGGATTCAACCGCAGAGGACGCGGAGGAGCGCAGAGGTTAGGTTGCGGCCCAGGTCGCGTCGTGCTCTTTATGTCGTCGTGGCAGAAAAGCCCGCCACAAAGCACGAGGGCGCAAGGAGGCACTAGGGCAACGACTACGGCACCGGATCCAGAAACAACATCGCCGACTGGCGTTCCGAGCTGAATGAAACCGAGACTCCCTTCTTCATCAGGCTCTTTCCCGTCATCCTGGTTTTGGATCCCAGGTCCATATCTCGCACTTGATACATCGTCGCGGGCTGAAGGTTCCTGAAGCGAACCTGAGGGTCGAACGCGCCCTCGCGATCCCATCGGTACAGCAACACTCCAGCCTTCCACTGGTCGGCGCTGTAGTACGTAACGCCGGCCGTCTCCGCTCCATCTTCGGGAGGCTGCACTTCATAAAGGCAGTCCTGTTTGATTACATTCAACTGCCGGTAACGTTGAATCTCCTTGACCATGACTCGCTGCTGATCGGGGCCTATCTCTGAGAGGTCAGACGAGATTCCCCAGACTCCCGCCATCGCGCTGCGGCAATACAACCGCGTCAGCTCCACGTCCTCAGGGTCCATCTCATCCAAATTGTTTGTCCAACGATAGACGGACCAGGGGAACATGAAGTCCAACGCGGCCAGCCCGACTTCAATGTTTTGACGCGCGTGAAACAGCCCCTTCCGCGAGCCGTCTCGAAGCCACATCGTCTGCGTCAGGAGCTGGGTAAGCTCGTTGATCATTCGGCCGCCGTTCAGACAGCCCTCTATCGACAGATCCGGATTGGCCTTCCTGACGTCGCGCAAGGCGTTCTGGTAGGCAACGACATTCTTCATCGCGCCCCCTCGCGACTCTTCCCGAAACAGTGGCTGATCATACTTCCACCAACCGATGGAGTAGCGCTCGCGGAGCAACCCCACGTGGCCGCGCAGTATGCTCGGAAAATCACTATTGGCCAGATCGAGCGAATAGCCGCCGATAAACGGCTCGAAGTGAGGAGGGTCGTCCATCTCTTCGGGCAACCAGTCCTCGGTCGAGGTGATGAACTGAGGACAAGACCAGAGGCCCGGCCTGACGCCGCGAGCACTGAGGTCCTGAAGAATCTCTTCAAACTCGCCTTCCTGGAATTTGGTTGCCGCCGGGCTCCAGTCGCCGACCTGCTCATACCAGCCGGCGTCGACAATGAACGCATCGAAGCCATACGGCCCCATCGCGTCGATCTGGCGCTTCAGGAACGCGGAGTCCACGTCGAATTGAACGCTGTTCCAGTGGTTGTAGGTCAGAGGAAAAGATGGGCTGGGTCCCGGATAGAGGCCCTGCGCCAGTGCCAATCGCTGACTCATCCATGATCGGCGGTTCAAGATGTCGTCCGGTTCCCGGGTCGGCACGACGAGGACGGCAGGTCCGTCTATCAGATCACCGGGTTCCAGGACTAACTGCGTCTCCTCCTGTGGCAGTCGAACCGAAATTGAAACGTTACCGGCAGCGTCCCTGATCTTGGCTTCCCAGCCTCCGCACCACTCCACACCGAAATAGATCTGTCCGTTGTTTCCGCCGACCAGCCAGTACGGGTTGGCTCCGTTGTCCTCATCGTCCGAGCTATGCAGCCGGCTGCCGAGTTTGACGCGGTCCACGGTCTTCAGCACGTTCTCCCCGCGTTTGAAGGTCATGGCCCTCCACCAGCGCGCATAGGTGTCGCCGCCGCCCAGGTTCAGGGTCGCCACCCACGCCGGGAACCATTCTATGTCCATCGCCTCCTTCTCGACGTTCTTCATGCGGACGTGCAGCCGAAACAGCGATCCTTCCTTTGCAAGCTCCGCTACCCATGTGACTCTTAGTCCACCGGGCAGGGTGCGTGTAGCCTCGCCGCGAATGAAGTTCGCATCGCTCGTCAGGCGCCAGTAGACGGGACCGCGCATGTGATCGGAAATGAAACGCTCGGGCACCCACGACGCCAGCCCATCCGGTGACCCGACATCGCTAAAAGCCTGCATACCGGAATCGACCCACACTCCTTGTCGAATGATGGGCACGCCGTTGGGGTCGGTGCCCAGCTCCAGTCTGATCGTTCCGTTGTTGAGTTCCGCTCCACTTACTGCCAGCACCAGTACCGAAAGCCAGCACACACAGAACAAGACTTTCGAAGAGCTTCGGGCTGTCATCATCTAAAAGAACCTCCAGTGAATTGTAGGATTCGCAGAAATAGTTTGTGAGGGCTTAGTATCTTCGAGGGCTTCGGACTTCCCGGGCTTACACCAATAGTGCTCCTCGGTTGGACGCATTACGAGAGGAGCGGGTCTTACGCCCACTCACTGGTTGTAACCCTGCCGCAGTCTCGACACGGAGCGCACGGGCCCCTATACACGTCGCCTTAGACGCGGCTCATCTCGTGAAAGTCTCAAAACATTTTGGGGACCGGATTGTCAATGGCGGTAGAAGAGCGAGATGGCCATTGCGAGACCCACGGCTACCACAGCTCGACGGACGAAAGTACGGCCGAGTCTTCGGGCCAATCCGGCCCCGCCAAATCCGCCCGCGATCGCGCCCGCAGTCATAACCAGGGCATGTCGCCAACTGACCGCGCCGGCGCACACGAAGTACGCAGCGGCGCATCCGTTGATGCACAGAGCCAGGAAGTTCTTGAGCGCGTTCATCTGGTGAATGTCGGACAGGCCGAGCAGCCCCAGCGCAGCAAGCATCAGAATGCCGATTCCGGCGCCGAAGTAGCCGCCATAAACGGCAACGCAGAACTGGAAGAGTATTGCTCCAATCCACCAGGTGCGGCGTGGCGAATCACCCTGCTTCGGCGTTGAGATACGCAGTGCTCGCCTCAACGGCTCTTGCGCGGCAAACAGGGCTGTCGCCAGAAGGATCAGGTAAGGAACCAGGAGCGTGAAGGTTTCGGAGGGAGTTCTCAGCAGCAACACGGCGCCAATCACGGCGCCAACAACAGAGGGTGCGCCTAGCAACAGCATCCATCGGCGAGTGTCCCCCAGCTCGCGGCGAAACCCCACCATACCCGCAAGCGATCCGGGCCACAGGGCGACGGTGTTGGTCGCATTGGCGGTGATGGGAGCGACTCCGATCCACAGCAAAGCGGGGAACGAGAGGAGTGTGCCGCCTCCCGCGACTGAGTTCACCATGCCCGCTATGAATGCGGCGACGAAGATGACCGCGCCTTGCCATAAATTCACCGGGCCAGACTAGCACAATGGCTCACGGGCTGGACAGAATGCCGGTCCTCGCCTCGTCGATCTCATTCGATTAATAGAGTCCCGACTATTCCTGCCCGTCTGATAGAATGGACGCCGGCGCCGGCTGACTTAGGAATCGGGGTTGCCGGTGAGCTAGGGAGGGTTCATGAATGTGAAACGGCTATGCGGTTACTGTCTGGTCCTAACGCTCGGCTTGTTTAGTTCTGCCTGCTTCAGCTTCGAGCAGGAGGTCTTTCTGAACGCGGACGGCAGCGGCGAACTTTTTCTGTACATATCGATGCCAGACCTGCCGGATGAGATGATGAAGTCGGCCTCGGACCCGGGTAAGAAGTCGCCCGCGGATGAAATGGCCGAATTCAAAAAGGAGATGCTCAGCGGGGCCTCCGGCACCTTGAAGCTGAAAGAAGCGAAGGAGATCAGGCAGAACGGCGCCCGGGGCATGCTGGCGGTCTTCCAGTTCAAAGACCTCCGGGACATCGCTGCGGCGATGGCCAGCCTGGGCAAGGGAACCATGAAAGAAGGCGAGTTCAAGGGGAAGAACCAGTGGTCGGTTGAACTCCAGAAGGTGGGGGGCAAGAACCTGTTCACCGGTAAGTTCCTGCTCGAGCTGGAAGAGAAGAAGGAAGAGAAACCGAAGCCGGCAGCCGGAAAAGAGGAGCCGGCTTTTGATATGAAGGGACTCGAAGAGCAGATGATGCCGCTCTTGTTGGGAATGATAAAGATGCGGTTCACGCTTCACACGCCGACCCCGATCACGGAGTCCAACGCCGACATGGTTCTTCGGGGAAACACGGCTGTGTGGAACTGCTCGATGGCGGCCTTCGTGAAGAACAAGAAGCCGATCGAAATGAAGGCGACCTATTGAAAGATGCTTATCCGCTAATCTCGCGAATAAACGCCAATCAGTCAGGCAGGTACGACGGCTCTCGGGTCAACGTTAGTCAGGAGTCTTTTTAGGGGTTCTGTTCCCTAGCTGAGGTTCCTTAGCGATGATTCGCGTTATTCGCGGATCATTTCGCGATCTAATCAACCACATCCAGCTTCTCTTCCTTAACGATTATCTCCTTCATGATCTCAGATGCGCCGGCCCCGATCGTGCTCAGCCTCGCGTCTCGCCAGAATCGGCTGATCGGATAGTCGGTCGTATAACCAAATCCCCCGAAAATCTGCATGCAATCGTAAGTGACCTTCTGCGATAGGTCGCTGGTGAAGAGCTTCGCCATCGTGATCTCGCGAACCGCCCGCTCGCCCCGATTGATCAGATCGAGCGCCCGATAGGTCAGCCACTTCGCCGCTTCCACGCTCGTCAGGTGTTCGGCGAAGCGGTGCTTCCATACCTGGAACTGCCCGATCGGCCTGCCGAATGCCCGGCGCTCCCGACCGTAGGCAACGGCGTACTCGATCGCCCGCTCCATCATCGCAACACTGGAGATAGCCGCCGCCAATCGCTCACCCTGAAAATTGTGCATCGTGTAGTAGAAGCCCTTGCCCATCTCGCCCAACACATAGCGCGCAGGGATGCGGCAGTTGTCGAAGAATAGCTCGGCGGTGTCCGACGAAAGATTCCCGACCTTCTTCAGCTTCTTGCCGACCGAGAATCCTTTCACGTCGGTAGGGAAGAGCACCATCGAGATGCCCCGGTGTCCTTCGCCTCCGGTGCGAACGGCGACGACCATGAAGTCGGCCCGGGTTCCATTGGTAATCCAGAGCTTTTGGCCGGAGATGACCAGCTCGTCGCCTTCGATTCGGGCGCGGGTCGTGAGCGCCGCCACATCGGAGCCGCCGCCAGGCTCGCTGATAGCAAGCGCGGCGATGCGGTTGCCGGCCACGGCGGGCTTGAGGAACTCTTCGCGCTGTTCATCATTGCCGAGTTCCTCGAGGACGGGAAGCGTGATCTCCGATTGCACGAAGATCGCCATCCCGACACCGCCGCTGTTGCAGTAGGAGAAGCCTTCGAGATACGCGGCGGTGGCCCACCAATCGAGGCCGCTGCCACCCCACTTCGGGTCTATGCGGATGCCGAACAGCCCCAGGTCGGCGGCTTTCTTGAAAAGTTCTTTTGGAAAGATGCCGGCTTCATCCCACTCTTCAGCGTGGGGAGCGATCTCGGCCTGCACAAACTTCTTTACCGTGTCGCGGAGCATTGAGTGCTCTTCGGTAAAATATGGAAAGTTGAGTTGAGCAGGTTCGGACATAATGGTCTACCTTCTTCTCCGCCGGTTGCGGGATTGAACAGGACGCCTGAGGCTTCCTTTAGGGTTCTTATCGTTTGCGATCGAAAAACTTCACAGTAATGAGTTACGCCAAGCAGGATATACTTCACGAACGGTCATGCGTCGCGTTACTCGTCCTGGTCTTCAGGGTCCATGTAATCGTAAATCAATCTGTGGATCGGCCGGAGGGCATCAACCAGGTGAGCACCACAGTGCTCTTGAAGGTTGAATTTCCATTCCCAGATTGCAACGCGCTGGTTGGGTTCTTTACCGCTTTCGTATTTGATCAGCGAGCCTTTCAAATCCCCGTAAATCTCCGAAAGATCGTTGTACAGCGTCGTGGTGATCGCCTCGGTGTCACAGACAGGGTCGAAGACTTCTGAATACGGGCCATACTTCCCGAGCAACTTCATGATCTCGCCCATTCGACAGTCAAGCCTTCCTGTCTTCTTCTCTACGGGGTCTTTGTCCGGTAACTCGACATCCGGCAACTGCTGGCCCAGAGAGTATATCTGCGGTAGTAGAATCGCGCACTCCAGCAGAAAGTCTCTAGCCGTCGGACCAGGCAGTCCGTCGACTAACGCCAGATACTTACGGACGAGAGCTACGAATGGCTCGATCACTGCTTACTCCTTGTCTATCCCGGGCGCGGAGATCTCAACAAGCACATCGCCCGGTGACACGACCTGTCCCGTCTTCACCAGGACCGATTGAACTACGCCTGCCATCGCCGCGCGAATCGTCTGTTCCATTTTCATCGCTTCGAGGATGATCAGCGGGTCTCCTATCGAAACCTCGTCGCCGACGCTCACGAGAATCTTGAGCACCTGCCCTGGCATCGAAGCATTAGCCGTCTCGTGGTCCGACGCAGCGTTCTGCTGAGGATACCTCGGCAATCGCGTCACCCTCCGTGAGCCGGCCGAGGAATGGAGAAACAGTTTCTCATCAGCCTCGGTCACTCGGAACAATCGCTGAACGCCGTCTATCGATAAGCGAAGCACGCCAGGGTCCCAGGAGACCACGTGCACCTGAATCTGCGCCCCTCCGCACGAGACATCGTAGCTGTCATCTCCCCTGCCGCGATACGAAACATCGAATGTATTTGCGCCGATCTGCAGCTTGATCGACGGATCGCGATAAGGATTGTTGCGATAGCCGACAGGTATGTGCGGGAGAATCTCTGCCCGAGCCCGGCGCGCCTCTTGCAGGTACAATGCGGCCGCGGCGGCACAAGCGAGGTCGAACGCCGCGTCTTGCTGAGCAATCAGTTCTCCCAGATGCTCGGCGATGAAGGCCGTGTGATATCGCCCTTCGCGAAACTCGGTATGCTCGAGCAGCCGAATCAGGAAGTCGCGGTTGGTTTGAATGCCCTGGACCGACAGGCTCTTCATACCATAAGTGAGCTTGCGCAACGCGATCTCTCGATCGGCGCCGTGCGCAATGACCTTGGCCAGCAGCGGATCGTAGTGAATCCCGATCTCCGTCTTCGCTTCGATGCCGGCATCGACCCGAAATTCCTCGATGCCTGTGGGAGGAATCCAATCGTGAATGATGCCGGTCGAGGGCAGGAAGTCGTTATCCGGATCTTCAGCATAGAGCCGGACTTCGATGGCATGACCTTTTGATTTCACATCTTCCTGCGCCAGGGACAGAGGCTTTCCTGCGGCGATCTCTATCTGAAGCTTCAC
>JBGPFL010000203.1:0-7423 GCA_041483295.1 Blastocatellia bacterium
AATCGAAGTCGTGGAGCATCCCAGCTACTCCCCACTTCTCCTCGTCTTCTCCCAGGCGCCGAGCATAGGCCTTCATAACAGCTTCTACCGCAAGCGCGTGCTTTCGCAGCGACTCGCCCTTGGTGTACTCGCAGAGGAGGTCCCAGGCGTCTTCTCGTGTTGGCATGACCGTGACAGCATAGAATGCATAACGTCAAGTTTCAAACCGAGGGAGCGTTCGTGAGCCCCGAGAGCACTGATACGCTCTCGTCTGAGCAAAAGAGGGAGGCGATGGAGTGGTCCTTCGCGGCTCAAGTGGTTCTTTGGTGTCTGTTGACTTCGCCGATTGCCTCTTGTCTAATCCTTCGCCGATGGCCACGCGAGTCTACAGCGCCCAGTGGGTCCTGCCCATCAGTGCACCGCCGATCCGCGACGGCGCCGTCGGCGTTGAAAACGATCGGATCATTTTTGTCGGCGCGAGCGCTGAAGCCGAATCCGAACCTCGGCTGCAAAACGCTGAACGCACAGACTTCGGCTGCGCCGCTATTCTTCCAGGCTTCGTAAACGTCCACTGTCATCTGGAGCTGACCTTGATGCGCGGTTTCCTCGAAGACCTGCCATTCCGCGAGTGGATTCTGAAGCTGACGAAGACGAAGTACGAACGGCTGTCACACGAGGATCTCGAAGCGTCAGCGCTGCTGGGCGCCATTGAAGCCATCCGAGCAGGCGTAACTACCATCGGCGACACGGGAGACTCGCACGCAGCTTTCGAGGCATTGATTCAAAGCGGTCTGCGAGGAATCGCCTATCGCGAGGTCTTCGGGCCGGACCGCGATGACGCCGAGCGCAACCTCGACGATCTGAAATCCAAAGTCGAGAAGATGCGCGAGCGCGAAACGGGGCTGGTCCGAGTGGGAGTCTCGCCTCACGCGCCGTACACAGTGTCGCCGGAGCTGTTTCGGCGCGTCGCCGAGTACGCCGAGCGCGACTCGCTTGACGTCTGTATTCATGCGGCGGAATCAGAAACCGAGATGCAGTTGATGATATCCGGCGACGGCCCGTTCGCCGTGGGCCTTGCCCAGCGGGGCATACACTGGGAGGTCCCGGGTGTATCTACAATAGAGTACCTCGACTCGCTGGGTGTGCTGGAGGTCGCCCCCTTGCTCATCCATTGCGTCACTGTAAATGGGGGAGACATCGAGCTCATCTCAGAACGGCACGCGCGTGTCGCCCATTGTCCGAAGTCGAACGCCAAGCTCGGGCACGGAGTCGCGCCTCTTATGGCGATGCTGAACGCGGGCGCGCTCGTGGGGCTGGGTACCGACAGTGTGGCATCGAACAACCGCTGCGACATGATCGACGAGGCGCGATTCTGTTGTTTGCTCCATCGCGCTGCGTCTCACGATTTCGCGCATCCCTCCGCGCGGCGGATGCTGAGGCTTGCTACGCTCGATGGCGCGCGCGTGCTTGGGCTCGAGCGAGCGGTTGGCTCGCTTGAAGCGGGGAAACAGGCGGACATCATCGCGGTGGATCTGTCCGGCAGTCACAACATTCCGATGACCGATCCCGAGGCGGCTTTAGCATTCAGCGCAACGGCGAGCGACGTGGTCTTCACCTCGGTAGCGGGCCGCGTCCTGTTCGACGGGGTTGTGAAGACGCTGGATGAAGCAGCAATCAAAGATCGGACGAAGGGGCTCGCTCTGAGCTAGTCGCCGTTGTGAGGAGTGTCTCAGATCGCGTGTCGGGAGATCGCCACGCGAGGTTGCCGTCAGCGTCGCGAAAGGATATCCGGCATCCTGCCCAATACCTTGATGATTTGCAGTATGGCGGGATCAAGGATTTCGAAGAGCTCGGGGGCCACATCGCCAAATCCACCGAGATTTCGCGGGCGCGTATTGTGTAGACTCTCCCACATTGAGCTGAAGTGGGCCATTATTGTCCCCTTCACGTCATTGACCCTCTTATCAAGTCCGAATTGATTTCTTATGCTGGCGATTCCCCGCTTAACCTGGTCGATGACTTCCAGCATTCGCTCACTCTGAGTTTCGGAGAGGTCACTCAGCGTGACGTACATCTCGCCGGCCGGCAGCTCGCCGCGCAGATAACCGGCGATCTCATCAAGGGAGAGTTCGACCAGATACAGCGTGATCTGCAGCCTGCTGGTCTCGAAAAGCTTGCAGCGTTCGGAATACCTGCTTCTCGACCTTCTTCAGCGGCTCGAGAAGGTCGGTGCGTTCCTCGACCAGATCCTAGCCAGCTCTTCCGAGAGAATACGGCTCAGCCATTCTTCAAACGATTCGAGCGCGCGCATGAGGCTGCTGGTCCATCCGGGAAACTCCCTTTGAAATTCCGCCACCAGGCAAGCCTCGATCTCGGCTCGGTGTGATTCGAGCTTCCTCGCGACATCCATCTGGCGAACGGACGATGAACTAAGGATAGCCCTGTCATGCTGGCGCCTTCGTTAGATCACGTCCGAACAGAGGCTCACTAAGCCTAGGAAAGCAACGGATTTCAGCGCAGACGATTTCGATGTGCTTTCTTCGCTTTCAGTCTTGACCGATTCCGGCATCATTCTTACGGCGCTCGGATCCGTTTACCAGTCGGCGAGCCTGGGATGAGTCGTCTCGGGAAGCTCGACCTCGTGAGTTTGCGAGTACTTGACGACCTCGACATCTGAGAGCACGATCAGCCCTTCGTTCACCATCTCGTCGAGGGCTTCAGTCGCGCGAATGATGTTGTCGTCAGAGTCTACAATGGTGATCAGAATCGGCAGATCGCCCGACAGCCCGAGGAAGCCGCTCCTATGCACTCGCTGCTGCGCCCCATAGCCCATGATTCCGCGAAACACCGAGGCTCCGGCTATGTCCATCGAGCGCAGTCGCCGAACTATTGCCTCGTAGAGTGGCGCGCCGTCCCAGCGGTCGTCCTCTCCGATGTATATGCGCAACATCTTCGCGTGTCCCTCTACCTTTTCTCGAGTGTCTCTTCTGACCTCCCAGGATTCGGTGCGGTGATCCGCAGGCCCGGTGTATTTGACGATTTCGCTCTCGCCAGCGACAAAGACCGGACACGGCGCGTGACGAATGACGCGCTCGCCGACGCTTCCCAGGTGGTGATGCTGCTTGCCGACCACAATCAGATCTGTCCGATGCTCGGTCGCGTAATCGACCAGCACGTCAGCCGGGTGGCCGAAGCGAACGCACGTGGTAATAGGCTGCCCTTCGGCTTCGGCCACCTCGCGCGCCGAGCGCAGCAACGGCGCGAGCTTCTCTTCAGCGTGCCGCTTGGCATCTCTTACTTCATCGATCGTGCTGGCAGTGAGTTCGGGGATCGAGCCGACCGAGACAACGTGCAACTCGGCGCGCTCCCGGCGAGCGAGCCTCAACGCGTACTCAAACCCCGTCCTGGCCTCCCGGGTGTCTTCCAATGCTGCAAGAATTCTGTGAAACATTGTAGACCTCGCTAAAGACGATTCAACTCTTCCGGCTGCGTTCAGGCGACAGACTCAGCTCGGGCTTATCCGGATGGGAGTGCGCGTACTTGATCACTTCGACATCCGACAAGACCAGCAGACCTTCTGAAACCATCTCGTCCAACACCGGCAAGACGGCTCGGACCTTCTCTTCCTTGTCGACGACCGTGATCATGATCGGCAGGTCACGGGATAGGCCCAGAAAGCCGCTCTTGTGCATTCGCTGCTGCGCGCCGTAACCCATCACGCCCTTGTAGACCGTCGCACCCGCGACATCCATCTGGCGCAGCTTCATCACGATTGCCTCATAGAGGGCCTTGCCCTCCCATTCATCATCCTGGCCGATGTAGATGCGAAGCATTTTGGCTGTAGATTCGATCTTCTCGTGTTCCATTTTGTGTCTCTCCTCACTTCTCCGGGCTGAGCGCTGGAGAAAGCGCCTCCGAAACGCGTTCGACCTCGCCCCCCAGACCGCCGCTTGCTTCGGCAACGGTCGGGCGGAAGAATTGCTGTGCGATGGCCGTCGGAACAAGCGCGCTCGCGATGACGGTGGTAACCAGTATCGTGTACTGGTTCTGATCTATGATCCCCCGCGTCAACCCGAACAGCGCCGAGATGGATCCGAACGTCAGACCCGTCGACATCAACAGCGTAGTGTACATACCAAGCTTCGGCGAGAATCGGAAGTACCTGGTTAGGGGCCACACGCCTGCGAACTTCATCGCCACCTTCACCAGAAGCAGCGCCCCTATCAGCAGCGCGCCGTGCAACACCGACGAAAGCTGTACCAGCATTCCTGCCTTGAGGAAATAGAACGGCGTCAGAAACGCGAACACCGTCGTTCGCAGGTGACGAACTATCGTGCGGTTCTGTGCGAATATCGGAGCAACGACAAGGCCGAGCAGGTAAGCCGGCAGCACTGCTTCGCTGCTCGCTTTCGCCGCCAGCGCGCCGAGGCCGAACAGCAACAGAAACATCAGCTTGATCTCCGTTTCGGACACGTGATTGCCCCAGACCCTAAAGAACCATCGCGAGAGTCTTGGAGTAATCAGGAGAACCACAGTCGTGACTACGGCAAACCCGACAAGCCACCAATTGTAGTTTGCAAAGATGGCTCCAAGCGCGAGCACTGTTCCAAGGTCATTCACGAAGCAGGCTGCCAGGATCAGCTTTCCGATTTCGGCTTCGTTGAGTCCGGTCTCAACCATCACGGCATACACGACTGCGACCGAAGTAGTGGAGAGCGCGATTCCACAGATGGCAGCTTGCGGCCACGTCCACCCCGCCCCGTAGCGAGCGAAGAGCATTGCGCCGAGGAAGGGCAGAAGGAAAGCTATGAACCCGATGGCCAGGCTCTCTTTGAGATACTTTCGAAGCACGCCCGGCTCAATCTCGGCGCCGGCCATGAACGTAAGCAGCATCGAGCCGAAGCCTGCAAGAAAGGCAACCCATTCGCTCTTCGAGGTAGGCGCGACTCCCAGGAAGTTGCCCGCGAGGATACCGACTACTATTTCAACGAGCGCTACTGAAACTCCGGTGCGCTTTGCGATCATGCCGGCGCCGAGCGCAAGCGATACCCATATTGCTGCTGTAAACCACAAGGTCTCCATGGTTGTGCTAATCCTCAGTTCGGATGAATGCCTATCCTCTCGGTGATCAGCGTCAGAAAAAGGCCGATGATGAACGAACCACTGACGTTGATCAGGAGGGTGCCGAGCGGGAATCGGGTCGGGAATCGCTCGCCCACCGGGCTGCCGATCCAGTAGCGCGCCATCGCTCCAAGCGCTCTGCCGATCGCGACCGCGATATATCTGCTCAAGCCGTCCCTCCACCGAGGAGCACGCGAGTGCCCGGGAGAATTTGCTTCGATGATTCAGCGATCCAGAGCGAATAGCAGGGATGAGAGGGACCCTACTTCTCTTCACCAGACTTGTGAATCAAGAGTAGGAGTCATTGGCTGCTTTTCAGCAAGCGGTTGAGGGTGGACTCCACCACCACGACTGCGAAGACAGAGTAGCGATGCGGTGTTCGGGTGTCAATACAAGCTCATTCAACGAGTGTTTACGCCGGCATCGACTCTTCAGTGATGATCGTTGACTAGGCGGTACCAGCAGGCCGCCCTGCTGCTCGGCGGGATGCGCGACACAAAGTTGTTTGCAGTCTTGACACCTATTTGTTGATGTCGTTAAGCTGCTGTTCCTCACAACTGATCAATACGACGCTTGTGTCTCAAAGCGCTTCGTGAACCGCGTGACTTGCCGACGAGAATCTGAACGTTTAACGCTGTGGGATTTAATTGTTTTGGAAGGAGGTTTTGATGAAAAAAGATCGCCACAACACAACCGAGCATACATCCGAATCCAATAATGAACTTCCGCGGCCCAGTCGCCGCACTTTCATAGGCACCGCTGCAGCCGGGGTCGTGGCGCTTCCGCCTCTGCTCGCCTCGATCAGCAGTGAGGTCCGGGCTCAAGAGATTGAAGCCCAGGAAATAGAGCCGCAAGCGGGTGCGCTGACCGGAAAGAAGCGGCGAAAAAAGGCGGTGAGCGTTCGAACAGCCGCCGCCAACGACTTACTGGCGCTTGCAATCCCCGACCATCCTGACAACGGAGACGAAGCGCGATATCCGACAAAGATCGGGAGCTACACGAAGGGACTCAAGCACGATCAACTGACGGCGGAAGTGGATCCAACCGCCTACGATGCTCTCCTTGCAGCTATCGCCAGCGGACGCAACGAAGACTTTGATTCGATCGTAACCAGAAACCTGGTGGGGTGTCCAATTGCCGCCCAGAGGCGCCGGCAGGTCAATCCACAGTCCGCCTACGCGTTCGATCTCGAGGGCACCGACTCTCACCAGCTCGCGATGCGCGCGGCGCCCGCGTTCGCCAGTGCCGAAGAGGCCGGAGAAATGGTAGAGCTCTATTGGATGGCGCTCTTGAGAGACGTGAATTTCATCGATTACGCAACCAATCCTATCGCGCAGAGGGCTTGCGACGATCTCTCGCGGCTATCAGATTTTCGAGGACCGAAGATCGGCACCCGAGTCACACCGCAGACTCTGTTTCGCGACAAGCCTCCGGGCTGTACTGATGGACCCTACGTCTCACAGTTCCTGCTTCAGCCGGCCGGCTTTGGCGCACAGGAGGTCGATCAGAGGATCAAGACCAATGCAGCCAATGTCGACTTTATGACGGGCTATCAAGATTGGTTGGACATTCAGAATGGCTTCGCTCCGACGGCGTCGATCACGCCAGGCGGCCAGTTTTTCTGCCGCAATGGACGCGACCTCGGCCAGTATGTACACGTAGACGTGCTCTTTCAGGCATACTTTGTCGCTTTTCTGGTGATAGCAGGTGGTGGCTATCCGAATGATGCTGGAAATCCCTATGGTACGGCTCTCGATCCGGGAAGTGGGAGACCTCTGGTTACAGGAGCCAGCGGCTCTATCTCTCAGACCGGGTTCGGCACTTTTGGCGGTCCGGCCATCGCTACGCTGGTGACCGAACCGGCCACCAGGGCGCTCAAAGCCCAGTGGTTCCAGAAGTGGATGGTGCACCGGCGGCTGAGGCCAGAAGAGTTTGGCGGACGGGTCGAGGTTCAAAGGCTTGGCCGTAAAACATATCCCTTCCATTCGGACCTTACGAGCTCTCCGGTCCTGGGCGAGCTCTTTACCAAGTTCGGCACGCACCTGCTGCCGATGGTCTTCCCCGAAGGTTCGCCGATGCACACCTCCTATGGGTCAGGGCACGCGACCGTCGCAGGAGGCGCCGTCACGATGTTGAAGGCATTCTTCGACCAGTCAGCGGAGATTCGCAATCCTGTTGTGCCCAGCGCCGATGGCCTTTCGCTCGTGCCCTATCAGGGTACGCCTCTGACCGTTGGAGGAGAGTTGAACAAGATCGCCTCCAATGTCGCGACGGGTCGCAACATCGCCGGTGTTCACTGGCGCACGGATGCGACCGAAGCGCT
>JBGPFL010000204.1:0-7388 GCA_041483295.1 Blastocatellia bacterium
CGCCCCTGCCAGCACATGGTTGTTGACGCAGGGGCGGGCACGGAGGCCCGCCCGTACAGGGTGCTCGATCGCGGAATGCGGGTTGCCTATACCAAAGGCGATTTGAACCCGTTCGTTTGTTCGCGCCCCTTAGCTTCTTCTGAATTCACGAGAATGCCTCCGAAGTATTGACCTTCTTTGGGTTGGTCTGCCGCCCAAGGACGCTGCGCGTAGGGAAAAGTCTGCCGTACTTGTAACCATATGTTTCGCCAACGGACCACTTTCAACCAGCATCGAAACCCGCGACAAGGCGGCTTCAGCGTAGTCGAAATGACGGTTGTGCTGCTTGTCATAGCCATCATCGCTGCCTTCGTTGTGCCGCAGATAGTCGTTTACATGAAGATGTACCGGCTGGGAATAGCGGCCCGCAACGTCGCGACCGCTTTGCAGCGAGCTCGATATCTTGCAACGTCGGATAACAAGCGGGCGGGGATCAACATATCAGAGCTTCAGCGAATAGACATAGAGGAGTATGACTCCGAAGGGCTGGCCGAGCCGCAGAAGAGAGGCGCGGTCATCTTGCCGGAAGGAATAGCCATCTCGGACGAGGCGCCCAGGAAGGTTGCCTTTGACGGTCGTGGTGTGGTGACGCCGCTGCCGAGAGAGAGTCCCACTATTCGCATCAACGGCGCCGACGGATACTACACGGTTGTTACGGTATCGCCGACCGGCCAGATAACTATCTCCGACTCTAAGCGCCAGTGAACATAGCTCACGGTTAAGACCGGGAATGGAACCAGAAATGAGAAGGAACACAGAGCAGTCGGATCGAAAACGAGTAAGAGTAGTCGGCGCGTCAGAGGGCCGCGGCCAACAGGGCCTGACTCTCATCGAAGCGGTGATCGCGTTGCTGGTCACGATCGTTGGACTGGTCAGCCTCGCCGGCCTGTTCACCATAGCGATGAAGACTAACGCGAGTTCGCGCAACATGACGACCGCGACCGTCCTCGCTCAAGACAAGCTCGAAGCTCTGGGCACGGTATCGTTCGCGCGCCTTGTCGACCCGGCGAAGATGGCCTCGAACCCGAAGGCGCACGGAGCGGACGACGCCTTCATAGTCGGCAGTCTCGAAGAGGATACCTGGGGAGGCGACGACTCGTTCTACTTCGACAAGATTATTCTTGCCGGACGGGACGACGTTGAACCGGAGGGAACGATCACCGTTGTTCGACCCGACGGCACCGCTGAGACGCGCCGGCCCGACGGCACGATAGCCAACACTAATCCATTTCCCGATGATCGCATCAGCTACTCTCGCCGATGGGTCATCATGTCGAGCAGCGAATCCGAGCCGGCCGACAGGCGGCTGACCGTCGCGGTTCGGGTGAAGAGTGAATACGCCACCGAAGGCAAGGCGCCGGAGCTGGTCGACCTTTATACGGTGCTTACAGGCCAATAGCCGGGACCTACAGGCCGGATCCAGGGTTTTCAATTGATCGCTACGCGAGGCGCGGCGACTTGGGGAGGGGACGGATGAAATCACAAAGCCGAACGAGATGGACGATCCTTCTTTGGACTGACTACCGACAACCAGGGCGGCTCGACGCGCTCGGAGAGTCCGACAAGGGCTCAAGAGCTTCAGAGAGCGGCTTCTCACTGACCGAGTTGATGATCGCGATGCTCGTGTTCAGCATCATCCTCGGCACGGTGGTCACGTTGCTGGTAAAGAGTCAGACCATTTTTCGCGCCGAGCAGGGAGTGTCGGAGATGGATCAGAACGCCCGTCTGCTGATGGACTTTCTCACGCGCGACATCCAGCAGTCCAAGGAGAATAGCCTGGGCCTCGGTCCGAAATTCCGGTCGATCTATTCGTACAACGGACCGCAAGGCAAGACCGATGAGCTGACGGTGGTCTCGTCCGACACCGAAACCAAGATTCCCTCACAAGGACTTCCATTCATTCCAACTTCGGCAAAGCCCTTCAGTGTTGCAGATCACTATATCGAAGCATTCCCAAACGGCGCCGGTCACCTGACTGCCGCCGATGTCATCGGTTCAATAGAGCAGGATGAGGAGTTCGTCGTCAGCTCAGTGCTGGCCGATGGGGCCGTACAGTTCGACTTCATCAAGGCCAGGAGCGCCAAGCTGACTGAAGACGGAAAGATCGGCATCACCTTCGAGGTGGTCGAACATCGCGGCGTTGATTCGACTATCCCGTTTGGTTCGACCTACGAAAACGGGACGTTCACTCTGCGCCCCGTTACGATCAAACGCTACTTCGTGGATCGGAGCACGGACTCCGAGCACCCCGCGCTCGCATTGTCGGTTAATGACGGCGCGCCCATCACCGTCGCGAGGAACATCGTCGCTTTTCAGCTTCGATACCTTGAAGTGAAAGACGGGGACGTGGACGGCAAATGGGTCACCAGCCAGAGCCTGGCGCGCGAGAACAGCACCGTTGCAGTCGAAGTAACCTTGACCGGCCGAACAGAGATCGCACGTGATCAGAATGCTGAGCGCCTGGTCACGATGGCCAGCGTAATAAGGCCGAGGCGAATTCCCGGCGGCGATGCGTTCGGATCCTCGACCGGCAACGGCACACCTGGGTTGGGAGCGGACGGTGGGGCAGGAGGGAACGGAGGCACTGGAAACGGCGGGGGCTTCGGAGGCGATGGCCCCTACGGCGGCGGTGGATCCGGCGGCTCAGGCAACGGCGGATACGGTTCCGCCTCCGGCAATGCGGGAGGTTCAGGATCCCGTAGCGGGACGGGCTTTACGAATGGCGGCTACAACCACGTTACCAGGCACATCGGCGCACCGCCAAAGCTGGGCCAGCGATTGAATCCGCCGCCGAAGTTCTAGCGATCAGATTCAGGGGACGGTCAATGACGAGTGTCAAAGGGTGACGACGCGAAGACCTCGAGCGCCTTTGAACCCGACCTGTTTGGAGATGACTTTATGCGCATGCAAGCTGCTATCGGTGTGAGAGCGTTGTTGAGCGGGCTAAGATTCGACGGTGGTCGGCGGGACGTGAGGGAATCCGGACGGACCGGTCCAATCAGGAATGAGCGGGGAATAGCCCTGATCTCGGTGCTGCTGATAATGTCGCTGCTGTTGATGCTCGGCCTCGCGGTTACCTTCACTTCCGTATCGGATAAATTCATCACGTCCAACTATAAGAATATGATGAGCGGCTTCTACGCAGCGGAGGCCGGAGTCAACAACTTGAATCGTGTCCTGCGAACCGATGACTTTGTGCTCGCTTCTATCCCAAGCCCGCCCAACATCGTGCCCGGCAACCCGACTCTCAATCGCGAAGCCTTCATCGTGACGGCAGAGAGGTTGCTCAACAAGAGAGAAGACTTTCCAAACCTGTCGGCCTACCGAACCAAGGTGAAGATCAAGGACTTTCAGGTGCCTTATCCGGCAGGCGACAACAATCCAGCTCACGCGGGTAGTCGCGTCAAGCCCGTGAATCCGGTCTACCCTCAACTCGGCCAGGTCGAGCCATATTCACTCTCCTACTCGCTCGAATCAGTCGGGGAAGGTATCTCAGGCCTGAATGGGATGGTCACTTTGGTTGAAGAGGGCGTGATCAACTTCAAGCTGCTGGTCAAAGCCGATGGCGGTGGCCTGCGCGTGGGGAGCTTTTCAGAATACGCAATGTTCCTCGACAAGTTTGATCCGTACAACCCGGAAGGGCCCTTCATTTATCAGGGATTGGGCCCGGGCGACCGGTTTGCCGGTCGGGTGCACACCAATCAGCGTCTTGGATTTTGGACCACAGCCGGCGGTGAGGACGCGCCAAGTTTTCGCGGTCACGTCAGCCAGTCGTATCAGAGCGCGAGCTACTATCGCTACGGCGCAGGAGATCCGCCCGCGCCGGTCGATGCGGATTCCGAGATAGTGGATGGAGTGCTGGTCGCTCCGAAATTCCTCGCGGGATTTGAGCGCGGTGTTCCGCCGGTTCCTACGGCCGGGAATGCATTCGATCAGGCCCGTGCGGTTATCGATGGAGGGTTTGCCCTGTCGGCAGGCGCGCCAACGGATGGCGAGCTCCATCAAGTCCTGCGTTCCGCGACGGATATCAACACCGGGTTGGAGAAGGCCGCGGACCCGATCTCCACTACACCAACATTGAAACAAGGTGTCTATGTGCCGAGCGATGGCGAGGCCCTCACCGGGAGCGGCATATACGTTATGGGAACTGCGGATGAGGTGACCCTGAGCGCCGATGCCTCCGGGAACCGTCAGACGATAAGGATCAGGCAAGGCACTCAGACTACCGTTGTGGTGATCGACATAGACGCCGGAACCACGACCGTCGATGGCGGCAATGGGACTCGCACGCTGAGGGGCATTCCGCTTGACCGCTCGCTGGCTAAGAAGGACAGTCGCTCCGCCGCTTCGATCTACGTCTACGGGGATGTGAACGCGCTTCACGGCCCGGGACGAGATGCTCATGGCCAGCCGATACCGGCAATCGATTCGAACTTTGCGGTAACCGTAACCGCGGGTGGACACCCGAGCGGAAACCCCAGGGCTCCAGTGTCCGGGGGTAGCGTTACGTTGACCGGCGACTTGACCTATGAAACACCAGTGGCCGACGCATCGGGAAATCCGATCAACCAGGACGCGAAGAACGTTCTGGGAATCTTCGCGTCCGGCGGCAACGTCAACATTCCATCGGACGGCCGCGCGCCTAATGATCTCACCGTGCATGCGTCGATCGCGGCGTTCGAATTAAAAGACAGCGACGGCCAGCCGATAGTGGGAGCCGACGGCAGGCCTTTTGGCGGCCGCATCAGGTCCGACGTCCTGAACTACGGGCGGAACCCGAATCGCGGCAACTTCAATCTTGTTGGAGGCGCCCAGTCGAGTAACTACGATAACCTCGGAGTATACGACGGACAGTGGCACGGCTACGCGTACAAGGGCAAGTGGGACGCCCGATATGACAATGGCCAGTCGCCGCCGTTCTATCCCGGCTATGTAGTAGACACCGGAGGCCCAACCGGAGAACCTACCGTGCAGGCGCAGACGAACTTTCCGATGGTCGTTTCATTGAAGCGAATCTACTACGGGACAGTCAACGCAAACCCGTAGCGTGGAGCTTCCGGACAGGTCAACGCGCCAAACAAGACTCGAATTTCAAGGGCCGCGATTGCGCGGTAGGGCAGACTTAAACGCGCGGCGCCACATAACGATCAAGGTGACCGGGCGGCGGCCACTAGTCACAACCGTTCATCGTGCTCCCTAACGGGAGAGATCAAGGGGTGCGGCCTGTATCACTGGGAGCAGCCGAAGCATTCGTTGGCTCGCTCCGCTGCATCTGCTGTTCAAGTAAACAGCGAGCTGCTTAGTTCAACCCGACTCGCGCGGCGGCAGGGCACGTCTGAGGGAGCGACATTCTCACTCGCCCCGCGCAAAGTCTTAACACGTTATGGTGTCTCTAAAAAGAACAAAAGTACTCATCTTTGATGCGTCTAGCGGTAATGTCTATTCAAGCCCCCATACGCTTGAGGACCGCCTTAAAGCGCGGCTCGGAGCGAAGGTTGTCGAGCCGGGGATCGACCCTTATCCAGATCAAAAAGGTCGACCTATCTTCATAAGCTCTTTCAAGCCATTCAAGCGCGTTGTCCTTGTCGCCAAGACTGGCGTAGATAAGCGCCAGATTGTATGGTGCAACGTAACGTTGTTTTGACAACTCCCGCAATTTGTTGATTTCTTTTAGAGCCTCACTTCTTTTGCCTGATAAACCGTACGCTTGTCCCAAGTCGCCGTAGGCGCCTGTAGCCGGCGTCGTCCGCTTTTCGAATTCGGCGGTTGCTTGCTCGTACATTCCCTTCTGGAGATAGGCGTAACCGAGCGCGCTGCGCGCGTGATCAAAGTTAGGGTTCATCTCCAGGACCCTCTTAAGTTGACCGATGGCCTCATCGTATCGGCGCGCCTGGTAGAGGATCCCGCCGACATTGGCGTGAATGAATAATGAAAACGGCTCAAGCTCTTGCGCCCGCTTGATCTCGGCGATCCCTTCATCGAAACGTCCCATCGCTGATAGATAGAGGGCATAAAAGTGATGTGCGTTAGGATAGTTCGGATTCAATTCAATTGCCCGTTTATATTCCTTCTCGGCACCTGCCCAGTCGTATTCGTACTGCACCTTAATATGTCCCAGTGCGGCGTGCGCTTCGGCAAGGCGGTCGTCAATTCTCAGAGCATTCAACGTCGCTTCCTTCGCTTTCGGAAAAGCTTCCTTCGGCGGCAAATGGAAGACTCCGAGGAGGGCGTATGAATCAGCCAACCCGGCATATGCGAGGGCATAGTTAGGGTCTTTCTCGATCGCCTCCCCGAAATATTCGATGGCTCTTTTCAGACTTTCGCCCGTCCTGTTCTCCCAGTAAAAACGGCCGTTGATATAAAGCTGATAGGCTTCGACGTTCTCTGTGTAGCGTTTCGTCAATCTTCTCTGCTCTTCATCCGTCAGCTTTAGCGCGAGAGCCGAAATGATTTTCTCGGAGATCAAGTCCTGTAGGGTAAAAATATCCGTAAATTTTTCGTCGAACTGATCCGCCCACAGTTGCTTGCCGTCGCTGACGCTGATCAGCCGTGCGGTAATTCTGACGCGGTCGCCGGATCTTTGTATTTGACCGTCGAGTACCGATTCGACGCCTAGCTCGGATCCTGCTGCTATAGGGTCCTGTTCCAGCCCGCTAAATTTGCGCACCGAGCTGATAGGTCGCACCGGCACTTCCCTGAGGTTGCTCAGCCTGACGATTAACGTGTCAGCCATCCCCATCTCCAGAGACTCATCCCGGAGATCTGCCACCAAAGGCTTAAAAGGGAGCACCGCTATTGACCTGACTTGCGAATTAGAGTGGATTGCCATTGAATCGGCCGGCGATGTTGATACGGTTGTCGTCCGGGCGGGCCGGAGATAGTAAACCGCGAAGCCCAACCCGACAATGCCTATAGCCGCAAGCAAGACAAACAGGAGGTTGCTCTTACGGCTGTCAATGGGTTGAGACGATTGAGAAACCGCGTTAATGCCTTCACGCTCCGCTATCGAGTCTCGTGCGTCAGCCTTTTTCACGTCAGCCACGAATTGGTAGCCGCGACCTGGCACGGTCGCGATATAGCGGTTCTCGCCCCGGCTTTCTCCAAGCACGCGGCGCAATGCAGAGATGCTCTGGTTGAGATTGTTCTCTTCAACGACGGAATGCGGCCAAATCGCCTGCATCAATACATCTTTGTCCAAAACGAGGCCGTGATGCTCGACCAAATACAGCAACGTGTCAAAGACCTTGGGTGTGAGTGGAATCGCCTCGCCATCGCGGCTCACCAGGAGGTGCCTGGCGGCGTCAACGCGGAAATCGCCGAATTCATAAATATACGATTGCGGCTCATTC
>JBGPFL010000205.1:0-7375 GCA_041483295.1 Blastocatellia bacterium
ACAGCTCGAACGCCTCTCTGCCCATCCGGATTGAAGTCCGGGCGATCGAGGTTCCCGCCGATCCCATCGGCATCCTGGCCGTTGACTACCGTCAGAGGCACACCGGTCTCGAACGTGGTTACCCCCGATATCTGCCAACCGCCGGCGATGCGGCCCAGCACCCCGTGCTGATCGCGCATGAACGGAAGATCATACACGTAGGTGAATGAAGCTCGATGGGTGCGATCAAAGAACGAAACCCCACGTTCACTCGGCTGTCCGCCGAAGATCGAAGGCACCGCCGCCTGCTGAGGCAGGTTAGTCTGAGCGACACCGAAGACCTCGCTGCCGTTGTCGATCAGTTTCGAATAGGTGTAGGCGGCGGTCAACGTGAATCCATTCGAGAATCGCCGGGTCGCATTGAGCTGGCCCGAGTGATAGATGGAGCTGCCGCCGTTCGTTCGAATGAGCCGCGACCCCTGGAGAGCGTCTAGCCGGGTCGAGAGTCGAGCCGCAGGAATCGGCGGGTTCGTCACCGGTATTACCCTCATCGCGGCCGGCACGACTGGATTCAGGTCCTCGTTGATGAAGAGACTGTTTCCCTTCGAGCCAACGTACGACGCATCGATGATCCAGTTGTTCGGCAGCTCCCGCTGTACTCCCAATGACCAACGTTGGTAGTAAGGATTGACCAGCCCTGCGACAACAAGCGTCTGCGAGTCGAGGGCAGACAGCGGCTTCGGGGTCACAGGAAACGAGGCGGATAGATTCGGGAGTCCGCGCGGCGTCGATGCGCTGACAGTCGAGGTCACCAATGTGGCAACGACATTAGGCGAACTGGTTGCCGCGTTCGAAGCGATGTTGTTGAAGAACGAGTCGTACCCGATCTGATAACCCGCTCGGATGACGGTGCGCTTATCGCCCAGGAGACTGCCGAGCAGCCCTTCCTTGTGCGAGGGCGCCCACGCAATTCCGAGCGTCGGAGCCCAGTTGTTCTTATCGCCTTTTACTTCGTTGGGCTTGTTGTAAGGGCCATCGAAGGTCGTTGGATCGATGTTGAACAGGCCAGTGAAAGCCGGCGTTCTGATCGAGTTGATAGGCAAGCCGAAGTTCTCATAGCGAACTCCCAGCGTCAGCGTGAGCGATTCGTTCACCCGCCAACGGTCCTGCCCGAAGTAGGCCTGCCGGACCAGCTCGGGGTAGTAGGCCGGGCTCCCGAAGTCCCGCCGCGCGCTTCCACCCGAACCGCCGAAATCATCAACATAGTTGGCGAAGTCGGTGAAGCCTCCCCCGCTGCGATAGGTCAACAGACCGCGCTCGACTATTGGCGCGAACTGCCGCGATCGCTGCTTCAGCAACTCCGTCCCGAAGCGCCAGGTGTGGCTCCCTCGCACATAGGTCGCCGCGTCCTGAATCTGGTAGTTGTTCGCGATTCGCCCCTGCGGCAGATTGGTCTGGATGCCAACATTCGTAGTCGCCGGCGTCACCTGTCCCAGGTCGAAGGCAGGCAACGTCAGTCCCACCGGGTTTGAAGGGTCGAGTGGGAATGACAGAGCTATGCGGTTGTATGCGAGGCGCAGCTCGTTGGTCAACTTCGAAGAGAAGACATGCGTTTCAGACACAGCGAAATTCTGAAAGCGATTCGCCGCGCTTGTGAAAAAGCCCGGAAATCCCGGCGTCGCTCCTCCGGTTGGCGAGATGTTGTCGTCAAACAGGTATCGGCCGGAGAGCTGATCATTGTTCCCAAGCCTGTGATCTATTCGAGCCTGCCACTGCCGGTCGCGAAACGTCTGCGCGAATGGAAAGACGAGGGTCCCAAACTCGATGCCTGGACGGCCGGCCCCCAGGGCAACGGTAAAGAGCTGGGAGGTCGCATCCGTACCGTCGGTCACGTTCAGATAGGTGTCTACGTTACTGTTGCGTCCCTGAGGAAACAGGCTGCGCAACGTCGATCGTCCGGCCGGTGACAACGTGATCACGTTCGACGTGCTGGACGAGTTCTGGCGTCTCTCTTGAAATGCGCCGAAGAAGAACGTCCGTTCGCGGATGATGCGACCGCCAACGGTTCCCGAGAACCATTGATCGGTTCCAGGCAGTTGCCGCTCACGCCTCTGCACGTCGGGAACCAGCGCATCGCTGTTGCTCCGCGCGTTAAAGCGTGTTGATTCGATCAGGTATGAGAGGGTGCCATGGTAGTCGTTGCCGCCGGACTTCGTGATCGTGTTGACGACCGCTCCGCCCGCGCGCCCAAACTCGGCGTCGTAATTCGACGTCTGCACCGAGACTTCCTGCACGGCGTCGGTATTGGTTATCTGAAAGCCCTGTCCCGCCACCGAGATGTCGTTATTCTCAGTACCGTCGATAAGGAAATTGTTCGACCGTCCACGCGAGCCGTTCACCGAGAACGTGGACGCCCCAAACCCATACCGATTTGAAGAGACGCCAGGTAAGGTCAGCGCGAGCGACACCGGGTTGCGCGTCGCAAACGGCAGCTCTACGATCTTCGTCGAGTCGATGTTGCCGCCCCGCACGGGCGCTTCGGTTTGAAGCAATGCGCCCGACTCGGCAGTCACATCCACGGTGATCTGCTGCCCGCTCGGAGCGAGTTGGACGTCGACCTGCGCGATCTGGTTTGCGCTGACGGCGATATTCGTCTTGGTCACTTCTCCAAAATTTGGGCCGGTGGTCTTCACTGAATAAGTGCCGAGGTCGACGGCATCGAACCTGTACAACCCATCTCCGTTGCTCTGCGTAGTCCGGGCGACGCCGGTCTGATTGTTGGTCAGAGCGATGGTCGCGCCGGCGATCGCAGCGCCGGTTGAGTCATTCACGATGCCGCTTACGGTGCCTCGGCTGGTCTGAGCGAACACCGGCGCCATGCTTGTCAGCACAAGCATGATCGCAAGCATTCGAGCAGTCATAGCGAGCGGGGTACTTCTCTTCATTATTCTTGTCCTCCAAAATTCATTGCCTCGTGCTATCAACGGCCCTGCACGGATTCGACCGTTGGCCAGGAGGCCTGCAAAGGCGCGCCTCAAGGAACGCGCCGCTGTTCTTCCTCCTGTTCGGATCTGCCCCTCAGGTTATGGGAGAGCGCGCGGGGACAAAAACGAATTGGGACGAATGGCGGCTGGTCAGGATGAACCGGCCGTACAGAGGGGCGAGATCGCGAACCTTTTGGGATGGGTGCGAAGAGCACCTTGATGAGTCGGCCTAATGTTGGGGCCAGTCAGTCCGCTTCTTCGGCTCTGCTCGCCTGGCCCACTTGCTCGAGTCGAGCCAGTCGAGACCATCAAACACCCGTGTGGTCTTCTTCGTGGCCGGGTCGTAGACGTACATCCCGTGAAGAGTGATGGTAATCATCGGCACATTGAATCTATCGGCGAGCTGCATGTCCATGTTCGAGGGTTTCGGATCGTTCCTGTTCGGGTGCGTGTGGACAACCGCGATGGCGTTTGGCACCCACGTGAAGGTGACCTGCCTCAACTCGTTCGTCTTGTGCTGAACCATTGCCAGGTAGCCTCCATCGAAGGCTCGAAAGAGCAATACCAGGCCTTCCTTGCCGGAAGTGCCGTTGCTAGAGATCGTCCAGGCCTTCTCGAACTCTTTAACGATGTCATTGCTAATTCTCGAGAGCTCGAATCGGAGGGGTGCCCGAGCGACGTCGGTCCCTGAATCGGCCGGCGTCGCGTTGCGGCCTGATGTGTCTTCGTCGATCGGTTTGTCTGCATCTTTCGGCAATCCGCTCGCCTCTGAGAACTGTGCGCGTAACACGAGACCGAGCGCCAGAACCAGCAGCGCCATCTTCACGCTTTTTCTCATACAAACTCCTTCAGGACTCAGTCCCAGGCTGGGATTGCCAGGACGCAATGCAAGTCGAGCGGCCGGGCATTGCAAGGACCGCGATTCGTGGAGCGCGGCGGAGTGCGACCCAGCTGAGTTTAGAAAGAGAAACGGATGGGGCAAACAAGTATGTGATGGGTCCGCTGAGGTCTGTGACAGAAGGAGCGAAGTGAGTGCCGAGTTGTCCTGATGTATGCTCGGGGACCGCCGTGTTCGCCGCGTCTAACGCTCTAACGGCTCTTCACCGCGGAGGCGCAGAGCCACTCGTCTCTGCGCAACCTCTGCGCCCTTTGCGCCTCGGCGTTGAATCCCGTTCCGGAAAGGATGCTTCACCGCAGCCGAGAGACCGTTCCGTTGTGCAACCTTTGGATCGTTCGCGGCCGGTGTGGGCTATCACTCGCGGAAGATTACTGCGATAACCCTTTTCAGTTACTCAGTGCTTTGCTAGAATCCGCTTCGAGCTGAGTCGAGCCTCTCAGCCGTAAACCGAATCAACTATCCCCGCAAGAGTAAAGAATGCAGACGCCCCAAATCAGAACAGGAAGCGATCATGGCCTGGAATGGCGAAGAAAGGAGGGCCGGTAAGGACAGAAGGCTACTCGAGCGCCGCCGCACAACGCACTATCGCGTCCACACCCTTGTAGTCATCAATGGGATTACATGGATAGACGCCGACGGTGCTGATCGCAGACTCACCGTCCGTCGCAAGGGGGACCGCGAGGATTTGGCGCGAAGAATCCTTGAGATCTCACGTCCTTGAACTGACCCTCTTTTGAGAGACTAGAATCAAGAGTTACTCCGACTTTCAGCGCAATCGGCTGACCTACTGTCCGCGAGATCTGCCAGTTCTGCCAGCCACAAGTCTTGTAGGAATGAAGGGCCGGATGCTAGCATCAGGGCGGTCACAATTATCCGGGTCAAGGACGAGGGATTCTGAGCCTCTATGGCGGACACGATAATTCAGAACGTCAGGTTTGATGAGCGGGGTCTGATACCGGCCATCCTACAGGATGCGGCGACCAGTGAGATTGTTGCTCTTTGCTACATGGATAGCGCCAGTCTGGCAAAGACGCTAAAGACCGGTCAGACCGAATTCCTGACAGGCAACGACGGGCAGGCGGGCAGGGGCGAGGCCCATCGCCTTCTGGACGTTCGCGTGAACACAGATGGCGGCTCTCTCACCGTGCTCATCGAACGCGAGGATGGCCCGCCTCCGGAGAAGAGGCCGGTTAGTCTGCTGCGCGGGGTCGAGGAATCGCACAGGCCGAGGTCTACCGAAGTCTCGCTGGTGGATGTCGGCTCGATGGAATTCGGGCTCGGACTCAACAAGCTCTATGGGCTTATCGCCGAACGGAAAGAGAAGCGACCGGAGGGATCCTACACGACCTATCTGTTTAACAGCGGCCTCGACAAGATACTGAAGAAGATCGCGGAAGAATCCGGCGAAGTGATCATCGCCGCCAAGAATGCCTCCCAGCGTGAGATCGTCTCCGAGTTGGCCGACTTGCTCTATCACCTTATCGTGCTGATGGTGGAGCGCGATGTTAAGTTCGCCGAGATCAATGACGAGCTCACCCGCCGCGCCGGTCAGTCGTCGGAAAGGAAGAGCAGGAGTGATCGCGAGTGAGGCGCCGGAATCCTCAAACGCGATGTTTATGAATTCTTAAGCTATGTCTATGAACAGCCTCACCCCTCCTACTTATGACGAGTTCCTGAAGCTCGCAGGCGAAGGTACTGTGGTGCCGGTTTCCAAGCGGGTGATGGCTGACCTGCTCACTCCCGTTGCCGCCTACCTGAAGATCGACAGAGTGAGTCCGTTCTCTTTCCTGCTCGAATCCGTTGAGGGAGGGGAGAAGGTCGCCCGGTACTCCTTCCTCGGATATGACCCGCACACCATCGTCCGGAGCCGCGCCGGCAGGGTAACCGTTGAATCCAAGTCCGGCAAAGAAAATAGCGACCGGCCCATGTTGGAAGTCCTGCGCCGGCTGGCAGGAAGGCACATTCCCGTAAGACTGCCTGACATGCCCCCGTTCGTCTGCGGCGCGGTCGGCTATATGAGCTACGACGCCGTCCGCTGGTTCGAAAAGATACCTGACAACAAGCGCGACGACCTGGCTCTGGACGATGCGGTGATGATGTTCTTTTCGAGAATCCTGGCCTTCGATCACGTCAGGCATCAGGTCCACCTCATCTCCAACGTGTTCACCGAAGGCAAGACGTCGGGCCTCGAGGCAGAGTTTCAACACGCGGTAGACGACATAGAGAGCATGGAAGCCCGCCTCGGGGACCCGATCGAGGCACTGCCTCGACTTGAACTGAGTGAGAAAGCAAAGGTGCGCTCGAATATGAGCAAGCAACAGTTCGAGCAGGCAGTGGTTCGGGCGAAGGAGTACATTGCAGCCGGCGACATCTTTCAGGTCGTGCTCTCCCAGCGATTCGATGTCGCGTTGAGCGCTCACCCCTTCGAGGTCTATCGGGCGCTTCGAGTAGTGAATCCCTCGCCCTACATGTTCTACCTGAAGATCGACGATCATTCGATCATAGGCGCGTCGCCCGAGATGCTCGTTCGCGCAACCGGCCGCCGGCTCGAGTACCGCCCCATTGCCGGGACTCGCCCACGTGGAGACACTGAAACCGAAGACCTGCTGTTGGGTGAGGAGATGCGCGCGGACGAGAAGGAAGTAGCTGAGCACGTCATGCTTGTGGACCTCGGCCGAAATGATCTGGGACGCGTTGCAGACTACGGCTCTGTGGAAGTTACCGACCTGATGATCGTTGAACGTTATTCACACGTTATGCATCTCGTTTCGGGGATCAAGGCGAGGCTCAGATCCGGGATGGATCGCTTCGATGCTCTTGCGGCCTGTTTTCCCGCGGGAACCGTGACGGGAGCTCCCAAGGTCAGGGCGATGGAGATCATTGACGAGCTTGAGGTGACTCGCCGTGGCGTCTACGCCGGAGCGGTGATGTATCTGGACTATTCGGGGAATCTCGACTCGTGCATCGCGATTCGCACAATCGTAACCAAGGGTGGACGGGCGTTCATTCAAGCGGGCGCGGGACTGGTGGCCGACTCGGTGCCCGAAACTGAGTACGTCGAAACGCTCAATAAGGCTCGGGCGATGTTGCAGGCGATTGAATTGGCGGAGGGTGGCTAACCGGTGCGATACGTTTCGCGTTTCGCGTTCGACGTTTTTCGTTCGGTTTATCTTTCGGCGCGCCGGAATGAGGCAGGATACAAAGCCGGGGATCCCGCGCAACTATTAAAAGCAGGGGCATAGGCAGCGGCAAGCTCACGCAACTCCCGGCAGACGTGGCCCCGAGTTGATCTCTTCAACCAGTTGGTGCTCGCCAGGCCCGTGCTTGCCTCTGATCACTCCGATTCAGCATCGGACTCGTCTTCGTCCTCGCCTTTGGCCTTTGCTCGCTGAACCGGCTTGAACCCTTCATCGCGGGTCCACTTCGCCAGTTCGTTACCTTCGAAGCGCACGACTACCTCGAGGTCTTTTTGTGGTTTGCTGTTCTGAGGAGTGCGTGCAGCCTGCCAAAGGCT
>JBGPFL010000206.1:0-7366 GCA_041483295.1 Blastocatellia bacterium
ATGCCAAGAACGGCGTGCGATACGAAGACGCGATCATTCAGGACTTAATCCCGTTCGTGGAGAAGACCTATCGCGCCCTCGGGACGCAGGCGGGGCGAGCCATTCAGGGATTGTCGATGGGGGGGTTCGGCGCGTTGACGCTCGCCTTCAAGCATCCGGAGATGTTCTCGTCGGTGACGGCTCACAGTTCGGCGCTGCTCTCGGAACTGCCTAACACTTCGGGCGCCGACAGGCGTTCGCAGTTCATCGCGAGCCTCGTGGGCAACATCTTCGGCAATCCGCCGGACGAGGCGTTTTTCCGCGCCAACAATCCCCTCTACCTGGCCGAGAGCAACGCGGCCGCAATCAAGAAATCGGGAATCAAGATCTACTTCGATGTCGGCGAACAGGACCGTTACGGTTTTCAAGGCGCGAATCAGGCCTTCGACGAACGGCTGACCAAAGCCGGCATCGCGCACGAATACCATATGTTTCCTGGCGGGCATGGCTGGGAGTACATGATTTCGGTTGCTGACCATTCCTACGAGTTCCTGTGGAAGAGCTTCAAGACTGACGGCAAGAGTCAGGCGGCGGGCCGCGCTCGAGCAGGCCGCTGAAGTAGAACCTTCCATGCTATATTTGGGGCTGATGGCATGCCGCGTCAGCCCCTTGCTGTTGACCTAGCAGCGCCATCGATTGGTATCTTGCTAAGTCAGGAGAAGCGACCGCGCCGCCGAGACCCCTGGCGATTTTGGGAGGGAGTTCGCGGCCCGGGTCTTCTTGATCATCTGCCTTTTTTGCTCCCGTGGCTGGAACAGTCGGGTGCGAGCGAGCCAGGGGAGGGTTATTGTGTCGAAGGAAGCCCCAGAGGAGATTCGACGCCGCTTCGCCGAAGTCGTGTCGCGCGATGACGACAGAGTAGACCTTGCCCAGGCAGCGCTCCTGATCGCAGCTGAAGAGTATCCTCGCATTGAAACGTCCTTCTACCTCGAGAAGCTCGATCGAATGGCCGATCTCGCCCGCGAGCGGGCGGCCGGCGCGGAGACGCCTCTGGACTTCATCTCCGCAATCAACACCGCCCTGTTCGATGAGCTTCGATTCCGAGGAAACATCGACAACTACTACGATCCGCGTAACAGCTATCTGAACGAAGTGATAGACCGGCGCACGGGAATACCGATCACGCTGGCTGTAGTGTACATGGAGGTCGCGAGAAGAATCGGATTCGCCGTTGATGGCGTTGGACTCCCGGGCCATTTCATAGCCAGACACTCGGATGAGAACGGGGAAGTCTTCATCGATGTATTCAACAGAGGACGTCTATTGGGCGAGGTGGGCTGCGCAGATCTCCTGGCGAGCCTGAGTCGAGGCAAGGTGGCCCTGCGACCCGAGCACCTGTTGCCCGCCACCAGGAAGCAGATACTCACCCGACTGCTATCGAACATCCTCGGCATTTACTCGGGTACAACCGACTATCACAGGGCGCTGGCGGCTATAGAGCGGATTCTGCTGATCAACCCCGATTCACTGTCACACATTCGCGATCACGGATTGTTGCTTGCCGCCGCAGGCAAGACAACCGGCGCTCTCGATGAACTTGAACGCTATCTGACGTTGGCGCCTGAAGCGCCGGATGCCGAGGCGATACGCGAAGAGATGAAGTCGATCCGGCAGGACCAGGCAAAACTGAATTAGACACGGGTCCAATCAAAACTGAGACGAGGAACCTGAAGGGGCGGGACCACGAATTACATCTGTCTACACGAATCACTAGTCAGTCACTGTGAATCTGATACATGTGCTCGCCGAATCCCACCCACGGCAGTGGGTGGAATTCAGAATGCCATTTTGTCCATCACAATCAGTGTGACTGAGGACTAGTGATCATTCGTGTAATTCGTGGGTCCCGCTCCTTCAGATCATTATCGAACTTAGTCGCACTTTCACCTACACCCATTAGACACGTGCCCGATGCCACTCGTTGGACATAAGACCTCATTGCTCAGTATAGTTCTGGATACAGCAGATTCCCTCGGGTTGACGGAGGTACCTCGTGAGCAATCGGGATCTGATCGTCGCGCGAAGAATTCAAGAACCAATTGGAGGCCGCGCCTTCCCCAGGACTGGCGCGCTCTTCTTGATGGCTGTCTTTCTGACCGTCGCTTCAGCACCAGTCTATGCCAGGCGCCCAGCTTCGAGGCACCCCGGGTTGAATGCGCAGACTCTTACAGTCCTGCCGATTCTCCCCGTAGCCGTAGCTCCAAACCAACCTGAAGTTCTGTCGGGATCAACTAAAGGTATCATCAATGCCGTGTGCGAAGTTAACCTGTACATAGTGGGATGTTCCTTCCGCCCCCAGAACGGCAAGATTACATGCGACACCAATGGAGACGGCGTGCCCGAGTTGATGATCCCACTCACCAACATCACCTCGGTTAACGGGATTCTGGTGCAAGCGGTCATCCCGGCTCTGTCGCCCGATCTGCCCGGGACTCCGTTTCCTCTCTCATGTTGTGGGGGTTTGGCGAGCTTAACGCTGAGTCGAACCGTGCTGGCATCACCCGACAACATCTTCGGAGAATTCACGCAGTCGATCACGTGTCCAATAGAGCTTGGAGAGCGCGCGCCGGTTGTTGTCTCAGCGTCGCCCTCGGGTGGCAACTGTTCGATTGGTCAAGACCTTCTCGTACCCGGGTCGTGCTTCGTACGCGCCGACGGTACTCCGAACGTAACCTCGGTCTTTGCCGTCGATCGAAATGATCCAAACCATGTAGTTCAGTCGTCGAGATGGTCCATTCTAAATCCAAATCTGATCGATGCCCTTTTCGAGTTTGGTTCCGTCAATGCAGGAAAGACGTTCCTGATCTTTGTAAGGGGCCCCAACGGAACGAGCCGGAACCTGACAGCGCTGCCTGCGGGCGCAACTCCGGGTTGCCCGCTTGGGAATGAACAGGGCATTGTCGTGACATTCGCCTGTGCCACGGTGGCCCCCCCTCATGTGGACCCGGTCTTCCCCCCCATCATTCGTGCTTGCAAGCTTGAGCGAAGCTCGTCGGGCGCGGTCTCGCTGATCATTGGAGCCGTCGGGGTTCGATCTAATGCGGTTGTTACAGTGGGAGGCATTACACCCAAGAAGCTGACGTTCAAGGACCCGATCCCCGTAGAACCTGATAGTTTCCAGATCGTCGTCGCAAAAGGGAGCAAATTGTGTAACGGTCTGCCTGGCGGCATAGTCATTACGAACGCCGGTGGGTTTCCAAGCCCTACGTTCTCTTGTAACGAACGATGTGAGCCTTAGCCAAGCCCTGGAGAGTTTCGAAATTCGTCGCAATTCGAATTTCGCAGTTCTTCTCGCTCTGTTCACTTATAAGCGTTCGCGTCAATTTCGTAAGCCTTCAACTTCATATTCAGCGTCGTAGGCTTCAGCCCCAACAGAGTGGCGGTCTTCGTCTGAATGCCGTGACACTGCTTCAATGCGGCGCACAGAATGCCCATCTCATATCGCCGAACTTCGTTGACCAGATCCAGCCCGGAGGGAGGAAACCCGTAATGGGTCAACTCAGCTTGATCCGCAATGTGCCCCGGAACATGAGACAACCCTATCATTGGAGGTTCGCAGCGCTGGACCATCTGGTCAACCATTCCCCGCAATTCCGCTACGTTGCCCGGCCATGTGTGGCGGCGCATGACTGCCATCGCTTCGGGCGCGACCTGTCTGACTTCCCTGCCCGACTGTTCGCATGCCTGTTTCACGAAGTGACTGATCAGCGGTTCGATATCATCCCGTCTCTCTCGAAGGGGCGGAACGAACAATATGTCCCCAACCCTGATTTCGGTCCTTACCAGGCTCCAATCCTTCCCGAGACCTGCGTCCAGCTTACTGGTCGAGCCGAGCATGATCCTAACATTCGATCGTTGAACCGAGACATCACCTGACCGGCGGAACTCGTTGTATTGGATCAATCGCGAGATGTTGGCTCGCAAGGAGAAGCTGAGCTTCGAGGCGTCGGCGATGTATACGATCCCCCCCTCTGCCGATTCCACCAATCCCCGGTGAATGAGTCTGGCCCCGGTCGGCAGCGAGCGCACTGACCCGAACAAAGCCGCTCCGGCTGACTCGTCGGACACAGAGTCGAACGAGATGGCAACAAACGGACCTTTGCTGCGGGCACTGCACTTGTGAATCATCCGCGCCAGGAACTGTCTCCCTGTCCCCGGCTCACCTTCCAGGATGATCGTGTTGTCGTGCGCGGCGTGAGCCGCAAGCCGAGTGCGGGCTTCAGCAGCCCAGCGACTGGCGCCAATGACACGCTCTTGCAGGAAGCAGGAGTGGTTAGGTTGGATGCTGCTGATCCCCAGCAGCCGGTCACTAATTAAGCTTTCAGCTACCTGCATCCCTCGGCCAGTCCTTCCGTCTGGAAATTTCGTGGATGACCTTCAAGGATTCAAGCTCCTCATTTTCTGGAAGCCCCGGGAGAGAAGCCTGCCCCCGCCAACTGAGTAGGCCGCAAACAGAAGACAACAAGCCGAACCAGCGCGGTACCAACTCGCTGCCTCCTCATTCAATGGCGGGGGCATGCTTCCCCTCCCGGGTCAAAGATCAAATCAAAACGAGAAGCGCACTCCGAGCTGCAACACGCGTGACTCAGCCGCGCCGGTGAACTTCCCGAAGGTGTCCTTATGATCCAGGTTAGTGTCCACGGTTGTGAACTGGGTATGGTTGAAAGCATTAAACGCTTCGAAGCGAAGCTCTAACGCCTTTGTCTCAGACCACAGGCGTGTCTTCTTGGTCAAGACCAGGTCCCAGTTGTTGGCGCCATTGTGGACCCGAACCTGATTGCGGCCTGACGTCCCTCGGCGGAAATCCGTGGCCAGATCGAACCCTGCGTCAGGATCGCCAAAAGCGACGAAGGAACCCGGATTGAAAGCCCGGCCGTCATTCTTCCGAGGATCGATGTTCCTGAACTGCTCGCCTATATCGGCAAAGCTCCGGAGAGCACCACCATCGCCGGTCGTGTCGAACGGGTTCAATACGGTGATGGGAGTTCCGGATTGGAAGACCGCGATGCCGCCAATGCTCCAGCCATTCAGCGCTGTTCCTAAAGGACCGCCGAGCTTGCGCGCGAAGGGCAGATCGTAGATCCAACTGGCGACTAACCGGTGCGGCACATCGTCGGCCGACAAGCCCCGTGCGAAGCGCCGGTTGATTCGATCCAGTACGCCTCGCTGAGTATCGGTCTCGTTTATGGCCTTCGCGTACGTGTAAGCGACTTGAAATAACAGCCCGCTTGCGAAACGCTTCTGAACGTTCGCCTGAAGGGCGTTGTACCAGGAGTTTGCCCCCGATACCAACTGCCCGATGCCTTCCTGAATGTCGGCGTTCAGGCGGCGCTCGTTCTGATTGCCAGGCTCAGGAGTCGGTATCGTTCTTCCAGCGGGCACGGGGAAGAACGTTCCGAGCGCGGGATTCAGCTCCTCGACCGCGTAGAGCTTGCGGCCTACGTTGCCGACGTAGCTCAGGCTCGCCACGTAGTTGCGTTTGAAGCCTCGCTCAACCGTCATGTTCCACTGCATCGTGTAAGGCGTGCGAATCCGCGGGTCGATCGGCTGCGATGTGAATGACAGCGGCGCAAACAGCTCGAGCTGGTTTTGGGTGAATGGGTTCGGCAGTCTCCCAGCGTTGCCGCGAAAGTTTGGAAACGGATCGGGAGCGAACGGATCGGCGAGGGTTCCGGCTCCTCCGGTGATCGCAAAAAAGTTCGTCCCGCTGAAGCCGGGCGCGCCGAGTTGCTGCAGGACCGTATCGCCGATGATCGCTCCATAGAAAACACCGAAACCGGCGCGAATCACGGTCTCGCGATCGCCCAAAAGTGTGCCCAGCCATCCGCTGGTTGCCTTGGGTGAATAAGCGAGGCCGACTCGCGGGCCGAAGTTGTTCTTGTCTTTCCTCACGCCGCCGGCAGGAACTATGCCGCCGAGCACGGGGTCTGGGTCGCCCACGAATACGACCCCGTTAGGAGCCCGTTCACCCGGCGGCACAACTATCGGTGTGCCCTCGAAGCTTCGAAGGTGGCCGCTGGTCAGCAACTGCGAGACGGCGCCCGGCCGATAGTACGAAACACGATTGAACTTGTCGGTCAGCGGAGAGGTGTACTCCCACCTGAGGCCGAGTGACAGAGTGAGTCCCTCGCTCAGGTGCCAGGTGTCCTGGCCGAAGAACGCCGCGGCTTTCTGGCGGAAATCGCGGTCGCCGTTCGAACCCGTCTGGATGAACCCCGGCGAGTTGCCGATCAGAAAGTCAGCGAAGTCATCGCCCGTCGTATTCCCTCCAACCAGGCGCGTGAACCCGATGATGCCTTGATTGACAAACAGGAACGCCTGGTCATGCCTGTACTGCGTGCCGTCAAAGCCGAACTTCACGCGGTGGTTGCCTCTGGCCCAACTCACCGAATCCTGAATCTGGAAGTTTTCAGTGACCCTCGCTTGGGGGCCCTGAATGGCATTGCCGACTGAGAAGTTTCTATCGAAGAACCAGATCAGCGGCGGGCCGGCCAGCGCCGGATCGACGACGAAGTTGCCTGTAAACCCGATCGCGGCCGGGGTGGTCTTGTTCTGCGGCTGAAGCGACGGAAAGTTGTTTCGCGCGTATCCGAGCAACAGCGAATTGATCAGCGTGGGCGTAATCGAAGCAGTGTGCCGGACAACATAGTTGTAGGTCCTGTCCTTGTCGATGCCGCCAAATCCCGGAACGGACGAATCGTCCGGAGCGACGCCGCCAAACGGGAAGGGATTGTCGACGTGCGAATCAAAGACATTCAGTGTGAAGTTCAACACCTGCTTTGGATTGATCTGATGATCGACTCGCGCGGTGAAGTAATGGTTGTTGGTTATCTGGTCAGCGCCCGCGGTCGCCTGGCCATTTGCATCGGCCTGGGGCAAGAAGCCGAGGTAGTACGCGGCTATGGGTGAGAAACGGTTCTGCTGAATGCGATTTCCCGGGAAGGGTTGGCCCGTCGAGGGATCCAGAATCGTGCGGCCAAGTCCGCTGAAGTCTCCGCTTCGCTCCGCCAGTGTGGGGATTCCCGTAATATCGCGGGTGTCGCCGATCAATTGGGCGCGGCGCTCATAGTCGACGAAGAAAAAGGTCTTCTGCCGGCCACTGTAGAGCTTCGGAATTGTAAATGGGCCGCCAAAGTTCCCGCCGATCTCTTTTCGTTCGAAGCGGCGGCGAAAGTCGTCTGTTCCGCGCACGGGCCTGTCCGTAGGCGAATTCTGATCGAAGAAGCGCGCTGCTGAAAGAAAGGTCGGACGATAGAATAACCGCGCGTTGCCGTGGTAGTCATTGCCACCGCTGCGAGTGACGACGTTGATGACAGAGCCCGTGTTG
>JBGPFL010000207.1:0-7359 GCA_041483295.1 Blastocatellia bacterium
CTTTTCGACCGCCTTCTGTGCGCCGTTGTAATCGTTGTTGGTCTCTTTAGCCTTGTTGTATTCGGCCACGGCGCGGTCGCGGTTCCCTTCCGCATCGTAAGCGTTTCCTCTGAGAATATAGGACCAAACCTCAAGCCATGACGGTTCCAGATCGCCGCCGAGCGCTTCTGAAAATGATTCCTTGGCCTTCTGCCAGTTGCGCTGCTCCATGTAGAGCAGTCCGCGGTTGTACCAGGCCCACGAAGAGCGCGAGTTGAGCTTGAGCGCCGCGCTGAATTGTTCCTCCGCCTCGGCGTATTCTTCACGCTGAAGGTGCTGAATGCCTCTCCGAACTACAACGCTCGTGCGGATCGCGTCGCTGATCCGCATATATCGGTTGTCCGGATCTACGATCACTTCGAGCGGCTTGCCCTCGGACAATATCTCGAAGTCAGCCGACGTGCCTCTCAGGTCGAGCATCGTCTTATTCGAGCGGCCGCCTTCCGATTCGAGCGCCACTTCGACGGGGCCGCGGAAGGAATCCATGTTTTGGCGCAGCGTCCCTCGCACCTTGAACTTGCCCTCCTTAGTACGCAGTATCGCGTAATCGACCTTGAACTCGGGCACTCCAGTCGAGTCAACCCACAAACCGAAGAAGCCCCTCATGTTCGAGCCCGCAGCCTTGTCGGCAAGGGCCTCGAAGTCGTCTATGCCCGCGTTCTTCCCGTTGAAGTTAGTGTAGTAGTTCTTAATCAGGCTGAAGAACTTGTCGTCGCCAATAGTGCTTCGAAGCATGTGATAGACGTACGCGCCCTTGTAGAAGATCACTGATCGATAGGCAGGCGACTGGTCGTTAAGTTGCGACGGCGCCCGCGATATGGACGCCTCGGACTCGAATGCGAGAGCCTGCTCGAGCAATGCCGAGAGCGTCGACTGAAACTCGGCCGAGCTCTCCAGCGACTGACGGTAGAGCACTGCGGAATACTCAGCGAGCCCTTGCGCCAGAAACGCGTCATCGAAGCTCTTCAAGCCAACTGCCTGGCCCCACCATTGATACGCAATCTCTCGAGCGAGATCCTCCACAGGTAGCGCCTTCTCCGAGACCAGTGTCTTGTGCGACAAGAAAGCGATTCCCGCTCCCGTATACGACTGCAACGTTTCCTCATCCACTTCGGCTATCACGTAGCGGTTGCCGAAGTGGTAAGGGCCGAACTTCGAGTTGTAGAACTGAACGATCTGGGCGATCTCTTTGCCGAATTCTTCTACTCGCCCCTCGCTTCCAGGTAATACGTAGAGTTCAATCTGCATTCCACCTGAGTTGATCGTACGAGTGATGAACTGGCCCGCGGCGAAAGATCCGGGTAAGACAGGCTGCGTCTCCACAAAATTAAATGTCTTGCGGCCATCCTTGGTGAGGGTGGAAACGACGGGGCTCGCACTGTGACCTGCCACGGTCCAGTTGCCGGGAACCGTGAAGGCTATCTCCGAAGTCGCCCGATCGGCGGCATAGCCGTGAAACGGGAACCAGCGCGAGGCGTAGAAGAGATACGTTCCTTCCGGCCCAACGTAGGCGAGTCTTAAGTCGGGAATCGGTCCGCCTTCAGGAGTCGCAAGCGGCCCCGCATAGTCGAACGTAAGAGTGATTTCCGATCCAACCGGATACAACTGCCCCAGGTTCACCTTCACGTTCATTTCGTTAACGCGGTCCTGAATGAACTGAAGAACTGTCTTTCCATCAGGTCCCTTAACCGAAGAGATTGCCAGCGAGCCGTTCATCTCCAGAACCGCGGACTGGGTCTGCTTGAGCGCTTTGAAGGTGATCTGGGCCTGGGCCTTAAGGACGTGTGTGTCGGGCAGCAGCTCCGCCGCGATCTTGTAGCGCGATATGTCGATTGGACTACCCTCTTCGGTCTGAGCCACTGCACCAGAGGCAGTCGCCAGGACAAAGGAGAGGGCGAGAGCTAGTTTCATCGTTCTATTCCTTAGTTTGATTTTGTCTACCATTCTATTCCCTTCCCTTCATGGGATCGGTTTACTAGGATGAAAAATTATAGCATCGCGTTCACCGGCAGTACCAATAGCGACATTGATTCTATTGGTTGTCCACTCTGGACGAATGAGCCGAGGCGCCGATTCTTGCGGGTTTAACACGAGCGCCTTTGACCCCTCCCTCGCCGGTTGGCCCGGCTTTGATGAAATTGCGCGGATCCAACTTCGAGACGGGGACCTTCGAGGCGCTCCTTTCTAATCGGGGATTCACCGCAGAGCCGCAAAGGACGCAAAGGGGGCGCGGAGTCCGTTAATCAGATCTCTGCGCCCCCTCTGCGGCCTTTGCGCCTCCGCGGTGAAGCGTCATTTGTGGGCCCCAAGGCTTGCCGCGCACCTTAGATCGTGAATCCTAGACCAGGCCGCTGACCTTGTTCCGAATGGCCGCCTAGACTACCGCGGCGCTCTCAATGGCGTATTCAGGTTCCGCGCACATTGTTCTCATCAGAAGGTCAGGCTAGAATCTCAGCATCAATGTCTACACAGGGGGCAACACCGGGCGAAACAATGGCCACTATGCGAGGGGTCCCTCCCGTTGCACCCTCGCAGGACGCCGACTTACTTTATCTCAGGACCCGGTCCAGCAAGAGAGCCTCGATCGAACTGGTCATCCTGGTTGTTCTTATCGAAGTGATAATGTGGATTGTGCCGCTTGTGCCTCACCCCCGCCTGGCGTATGCCGTAATCGCCCTCATGATAGCGTTCATGCTGGGTTACTCTTACGTCCGAGATGACGTCAGCGCCCGCCAACTGGGACTGAGATTTGACAATCTGCTTCGGGGGTTGAAGTCGCTAGCGATACCATTGGCCCTGTTTGTGCTGCTGGTGCTTTTTGTCGGGTTCGAATTCGGCGCGCTTAAATTTGGAAAGAAGTTCTTCTCTATGTTGTTGGTCGTGCCGGCGTGGGCTCTGCTCCAGCAGTACATGCTGCTCGCATTTGTCGGCCGCCGCCTCCGATTGATCCTTGGAGGCGGGCTTCCAAGCATACTTGCAACTGCGGCGCTTTTCTCTCTCCTGCACCTTCCGAATCCCGTGCTGACGGTCGCGTGCGGCGCCGGGGGCTACCTGTGGGCGCGCGAGTATCAGCACGAACCCAATCTCTTCTCTAACGCTCTGACCCACGCGGTTGCAAGCGCGTTCCTGGCCAACTCACTGCCCGGCTGGATGCTAAAGAACATGGTCGTAGGCTATAACTACTTTCTTAGATGACCTGGCAAACCTGATTTCACGGAAACCTATGGCAAAATCGAAGGCCTCCAAAACCGTCTACGCTTGTCAGTCGTGCGGCGCCCAGCAGCCCAGATGGCTTGGCAAGTGTCCCGACTGCGGCGATTGGAACTCACTCATTGAAGAGAAGAGTGCGCCGGCGCAATCTCAGACTTCCCATCGCGGAGGGCTTTTTCGCATGCGAGAGATTCACCCGGTAGCCTACGAGGAGATAGCAAGCCAGGACGACGCCCGCCAGACCTCGGGCATAGAGGAATTCGATCGGGTTCTCGGAGGCGGAATTGTGCCCGGCTCGCTGGTGCTGATTGGCGGTGATCCCGGCATAGGCAAGAGCACTCTCCTTCTCGAAGTTGCAGACAAGCTGAGTCAGAACTGCGGAACAGTGTTGTATGTGTCGGGCGAAGAGAGCGAACGCCAAATCAAGCTGCGAGGCGAGCGACTGGGCATCCGTCCTAAGGGACTCTTCCTGCTCCCCGAGACCTGCCTCGAACGCATCTTCGAAGAGATAGACCGGCTCGATCCGCAAGCCATCGTGGTCGACTCGGTGCAGACAGTCTTCTCCACCAAGCTCGAGTCAGCGCCTGGCTCAGTGTCGCAGGTGCGGGAGGTCGCCGGCCAATTCTTGATGCTCGCCAAGAATCGCACCATCCCCGTCTTTCTCATAGGACATGTGACCAAAGATGGCGCGATAGCGGGACCGAAGACCCTCGAGCACATGGTCGATACCGTTCTCTACTTCGAAGGCGAACGCCACCACAACCACCGGATCATTCGCGCAGTTAAGAACCGATTCGGCGCAGCCAACGAGCTTGGAGTCTTCGAAATGACCGGTCACGGCCTCCTGCCGGTGCTGAATCCATCAGGTCTCTTCCTGAACGAACGGCCCATCGGCGCGTCCGGCTCCGTGGTAACGGCTTGCGTGGAAGGCACCCGCCCTTTGCTGGTCGAGATTCAGGCGCTGGTAACTTCGAACAAGTATGGAACCGGCCGGCGCATGACGCAGGGGGTCGATATGAATCGCGTAGCCCTCCTGATGGCAATGCTCGAAAAGCGGGTGGGATTGAATGTGCTGGGGGACGATGTTTTCGTCAATGTGGCTGGAGGAATGACGATTGAAGAGCCGGCGGCCGATCTCGGCATCGTTGCGGCGATCGCATCGAGCTTCCGCAACATCACGATCGACGAGCGTAAGGCAGTCTTCGGAGAGGTGGGCCTGGCGGGCGAGGTCCGGGCCACGAGCCACGCGTCGGTTCGGGTCCGCGAAGCTTATTCGATGGGCTTCAATCGATGCATCATGCCTCAGGGCAATATCACAGGACTTGAATATGACGACGGAATTGAGGTGATCGGAGTGCGCAATGTAATTGAAGCGCTGGAGGCGATGCTTTAGCGTCGCCAACAGGTCGTCACTAGTACCTCGGGAATCTGCCTCCTGATTCTGATTCGGTGGTACAGATGCACACCAGGGGTCAGGCCTGCTAACTGCCATTCTCCAGCTCACGTTTTCCCGATTCCTCCGTTCCGTGGAGACCCCGCTTTCCCTGCTTTTTTGCTTGTGAATTATTATCAATGTGATGCATTGTTGACCGTGAGACTCCGATGAAACTGCACTCGCCTGTGACATCTCATCTATCAGCAGATGAATTCGCCATACCCCCGGCCTTCCCTGGCGCGTCCGCGGCTTTGGTTGTAGCACACCCCGGCCACGAGCTGCGAGTCTACGGTTGGCTGCGATTGGCTCGACCGACCGTCTTCGTTCTGACTGATGGTTCTGGACATACGGGACGGTCGAGGTTGAGTTCGACGACAAAGCTTGGAGCAGAGGCTGGCGTGGGGTTTGGCCTCATCTACGGGCGGTTCACAGACATCGACATCTATAAGGCGGTGCTCGATAGCGATTTTCAAGTATTCACCACCCTTACTGAAGAACTTACCCACGAGTTGGTAAAGGATCGGATCGCCTACGTTGTCGGCGATGCAATCGAGGGCTACAACCCTGCGCACGATGTCTGCCGGATGGTAATCAACGCGGCCGTAGAACTGGCAAGATGCCGGCACGGTCATGAAATCGCGAATTTCGATTTCTTGCTGGTCGGCGACCCTTCCGCCGGCAGTGAGTCGGATCAGGCAATCTGCTTGAGGCTGGAGGCGAACACTCACAGTGAAAAGCTGGCTGCAGCGGCCGCATACCCGGAATTAACTATGGATGTCGGCCAGGCGCTCGGTTCGTTCGGCGCCGAAGCCTTTCATGTCGAATACCTCCGCCCGGTAGACAATTCGGGATTAGACGCCGGCCTCTTCGATGATCCCCCGTTCTATGAACAGTATGGCGAGAAGCGGGTTTCCGAGGGCTATTACAGTCACGTTCTGCGCCATCGCCAACACATGGTCCCTCTCTCCGAAGCCCTGAATTCCTACGTGGAGCACAGGAGTTGACCGCAGGACTACGAATACTGATCACCAACAACACGCTCGGCAACCGGGCCGGGACTGAGCTCTACGTGCTGGACGTCGCCACGTCTCTCCTCGCGCGTGGGCACACGCCGGTTGCCTACAGCGCGACGCTCGGAGAAGTGGCCCTGGAACTCCGGTCCGCGACCATTCCAGTTATCGACGACCTGGACTCTATGGCCCTCCCGCCCGACATTATTCACGGGCAACACCATCTTGAAACAATGACTGCATTGCTGCGGTTCCCCGGCGTCCCGGCGGTTTACTTCTGTCACGGATGGCTGCCGTGGGAAGAGGCCCCCCCGCGCTTCCCGAGAATTCTGCGTTATGTTGCCGTGGACAACACTTGTCGAGACCGTCTGGTTTACGAGCACGGCATTCCCGAAGATCGAATCCAGGTGTTGCTCAACTTCGTCGACCTCGAACGATTCAAGGCTCGGGGCCCGCTCCCCCCACGGCCCAACCGGGCGCTGGTGTTCAGCAACAGTGCCAGCGAGCATACCTACGTTCGAACGATACGCGCCGTATGTAAGCGTGCGAATATCCAGGTAGACGTCATCGGGCTTGCCACCGACAATGTTCTCGCCCGCCCCGAGGCGGTGCTCGGAGACTACGACCTGGTCTTCGCGAAGGGTCGAGCGGCTCTCGAGAGCCTCGCAGTCGGAGCCGCCGTCGTGCTGTGTGATTCGAAAGGCATTGGTCCCCTCGTAACAGCCGGCGAGTTCGACAGGCTCCGCTCGTTGAACTTCGGCATTCGCACGCTGCGTGACCAGGTCTCGGAAGACGTGATTGCACAACGCATCGCGCAGTACGATCAGGAAGACGCCTCTGAAGTCTCGCGCCGCGCTCGTGCCATGGTTGGTCGCGAAGTAGCTATTGACCGAATAGAGGCAGTTTATCGCGACGTGCTCCAGGAGTTCAAATCAACTCCAAAGTGCGATCTAGTTGAGGAAGAGCGAGCGGCTTCGGTCTACTTGCGCTGGTTGTCGCCTCGTCTCAAAGATCAGACAGCGGCCGCATCGAGTCGGCTGGAAGCAGTGACCAGCTCATTGGGTTGGCGAATACTCAACCGCTACGGACCGATTAAATATCGCTTCGTGCTCCCGGCATACAATCGCATCAGGAGACTCTTTGGGTTGAACGCGGGAGCGGGTTAGGTCGCCGGCGAGTGCGGCTTTGAGATCTGGCACATGTCGGCTCTCTGAAATGTAGCAGTTCGGTCGGTGTGGTGTCGGTGTTTAGAACCTTCTGTTGTGTGCGACGCCAGTTGAACTCTGCGGTCTCCCGCAGTCTCCACGTTGAGTGACTTCTACGTACAAAAAAACCAAAAGGGATGACGCAGCCCCCGTTGCCCCATCCCCCTCAGTTTTTTGTAACACTTTGTCTGTTGCTTCTGAGTTTTTGCGATGGCCGACGCAGCCCCCGTTGCCCCGACCATCGCGTAACTTTTTAAAGCTACGTCTGTACCATTCGCAATGCGTGTGCCAGAAGTTCATGGCCCGCACAGGTAGCTGTAAGTGCCTGTATTTGGAGATCCCCGAAATGAGTTTTGCGTGTGTTCTGACAAAACTTGTTAGTCACCCGTGACAGTTCGTGGGAATGGGCCGTAGATCCGTCGATTTTCTTAGAGTTCATGTGTGGCAGCCTGCCCGGGGA
>JBGPFL010000208.1:0-7357 GCA_041483295.1 Blastocatellia bacterium
GAGCCGCCGGCAGGATTCTCGGATATCCGATACATGTTGGGCAGGGCGGGGCAACCATTTCGAATAAGTGAGGGACCAGGCTTCGGCAGCGCCGCTGACTTTCCTCAGGAGCCCAGACGGCGCCCGGCATCGGACACGCCTGCCCCGGCGGCTGCGCCTCCTGCGGGTGGAGGAGGAGGCGGCGGCGGAACGCTCATCCAGGGACTGCCACTCGTCAAACCGCCGTACGGTATCGTCTCGGCCATCAACCTGGACAAGGGTGAGATCACGTGGCAGGTCCCTCACGGAGACACGCCCGATGTAGTCCGCAATCACGCGCTGCTAAAAGGAATGAATATTCCGAAGACGGGCCAGTCCGGCAGCGTGGGGTTGATCGTCACCAAGACGCTCGTCATCCTCGGCGATCCTCAGGTCACGACAACGCCGGAGCATCCGCGCGGCGCGATGTTGCGTGCTTACGACAAGGCAACCGGTAAGCAGGTCGGCGCGGTGTATATCCCGGCCCCGCAGAGCGGATCGCCGATGACGTATATGCTCAACGGCAAACAGTACATTGTCGTCGCCGTGAGTGGCGGCGCCTACTCGGGCGAGTACATTGCGTTCGCCCTGCCATCCACTGATGAGCGCCAATAGCAGCGGGCAACGGCAACAACGGAGGCGGCGGTGGCTCCTCTTTCGGGCAAGGCCACTCGGGCTGGCGCAGTCGGCTAATAAGAACGGGCCTGGCACTGAGTCTCACCTCGTTTCCCAGGGGGATATGAACGTCAAAAAAGTAAAAGTCGCTGCTGCGGCAGTCATCGGTTTGGGTCTCGTCGGAGTATTCGACTCCGCACTTCGCGCGCAAGAAAGCGCCCAGGCATCGCGTTCGGTATGGGATGGCGTGTACACACAAGAGCAATCACGGCGCGGCGAGGCGCTCTACGGCCGGGAATGCGCGAAGTGCCACGGGACCGATCTGGCAGGCGCCGATGAGGTTCCCGCACTCACCGGCGGAGCTTTTCTTTCGAATTGGGACGGTCTGACGGTCGGCGACTTGTCCGAGCGAGTCCGCATATCGATGCCCCCAAACAGGCAAGGAGTTCTGAGCAGGCAACAGATAGTCGATATCCTGAGCTACTTGCTGAACGTCAATAGCTTTCCGGCCGGAAAAACAGAGATGGATCCAAAGACTGAGCAACTGAAACAGATTCGAATCGAAGCGACCAAACCGAAGGCGAGATAGACGAGGCAGCAGCTTTTCCCGGAGGTCGGCATGTCGAATCGTCGGGCATTCTTAAAGTTCCTCGCAGGCAGTCCCCTGCTTGCGGGCCTCCTTCCATTTCAAGAGGCTTTCAAACAAACACAAACCTCGGAAGGTGTGATCTCCAGCCCTGCAGACGCGCTCAACATTCTCGAGTTCGAGGCAGCCGCGCGAAAGGCCCTTCCTCCGGCACACTTTGGCTATCTCGCGACGGGCGTCGACAGCGACGAAACGCTCAAAGCCAATCGCGACGGGTTCGCTCACTATCAGCTTCGTCCCCGGCGTCTGGTCGATGTGAGCCGAATCGACATGTCAACCGAACTCTTTGGGACGAAGTGGGACACACCGATAGCGCTCGCACCCGTCGGCAGTCAGAAGGCGTTTCATCCTGAAGGCGAAATTGCTGTGGCGAAGGCGGCCCAGACGAAGAAGACTCTGCAGATCCTTTCCACCGTTGCCACCTCTTCAGTCGAAGACGTAACCAATGCGCGCGGCGGACCCATCTGGTATCAGCTCTATGTCACCACCAAATGGGAGGCCACACAGAAGATGGTCAAGCGGGCGGAAGCGGCGGGCTGTCCTGTCCTGGTGTTTACCGTCGATCAACTCGGCGGAAGGAACACGGAAACACTGCTGGCTTCGCGTCGAATGGACACCCGGCAGTGTTCTAACTGCCACGGTTCTACATCCGGACCAGTGACAGACGCCCCATCATACTATCTCCGCAAGCCAATGTTCGATGGCATCGATCAAGCGGGACTTACACGCAATACGCCGTCGCTGACATGGGAGTTTATCCGCCGCCTGAAGGGCCTCACACCGATGAAACTGGTGGTGAAGGGAATCGTGACCCGCGAAGATGCGTTGCTGTGTTTGGAGAATGGCGTGGACGGCATCATCGTTTCCAACCATGGCGGGCGTGCTGAAGAGAGCGGGCGGGCGACAATCGACTGCCTGTCGGAAGTGGTTCAGGCTGTGGGTGGACGGATACCTGTGCTTGTGGACGGGGGCTTCCGCCGGGGCACAGACATCTTCAAAGCTCTCGCTCTTGGAGCTCGAGCCATCTGTGTCGGCAGGCCTTACGCATGGGGTCTTGCCGCCTTCGGCCAACAGGGCGTCGAGCGCGTATTGGACATTCTCCGCCGCGAATTGGATATGGTGATGAGGCAGTGCGGCACGCGGTCACTCAAGGAGATCGGTCCGCCGTCTATCGTCGATAGCGGACGCAGAGGATAGATAGTCTTGCCGCGGAAAGCCTCCTGGTTCTGCCCGATTCATTGCTGCTTGATCGGGGCGCCCTTAATAGAGGAGCACCATCACAGCGCCGCCGACCAGCACCAACTCGACTCTCGTCCCGCGCGCTTCCGCCACTTGTCCCAATCGCTCAAGGGCCTCCATAATCTCCTGTCGAGTGATGGTCGCCATACTGTTGAGTTCGCCTGGATCCTACAGGAGGGAGTATGTTGAGGCATTGGACTTCCTGGCCAACCTCTCCTCGAGAATGGAAAACGTTAGCGATGCGATCAAGTACTGCGAATCCGAGCTGGCATTACTGGACGAGCTGGGTTCGACGGAAGCCGCCCGAGTTAGGAACCAAATCGAGGCATTGCGAGGCGAGCTCGAAACATTCTGCGAGTTTGAAACAGTCTTACTCGATGACATTGGCAGGGTCAACCTGCGACGGAACCGTAGTGCACGCCGGTTAACGGAAGGCCTCGGCAGTCCGTTTGCGTCGGAAATGGTAGCAATTCCAGGAGGGACTTTCACGATGGGCTCTCCGACCGAGGAAGAAGGCAGTAGTGAGGAGGAGCGGCCACAACATGAAGTGACCATCTCGCCCTTTTCCATCGGGAAATTCCCGGTTACGCAAGCGCAATGGCGAGCGGTTGCACGGTGGGAGAAGGTAGAGCGGGAATTGAATGCAGATCCGTCGCATTTCAAGGGGGATGATCGGCCGGTTGAACAAGTGAGCTGGGAAGAAGCCACCGAGTTCTGTTTGCGCGTGTCGAAAAGACTGGTAAGACATATCGCCTGCCAACTGAAGCGGAATGGGAGTACGCGTGCCGGGCCGGGACGAAGACGCCGTTCGCATTTGGGAAGACGATCACTCCGAAATTCGTCAACTATGATGGGAACCATCCTTATGCAAAGGCGCCGAAAGGGAGGTACCGCAAAGAGACGGTTCCGGTGGGCAGTCTTGGCGTGGCGAATGCGTGGGGGCTGTACGATATGCACGGCAACGTGTGGGAGTGGTGTCAGGATTGGTCCGGGCCCTATATGAGGTAGGGCCGGCCACTGATCCGCATGGGCCTCCGGAAGGAAGCGTTCGCCGGCTGCAGGGCGGTTCGTGGCGCCTCGATGGTCGCTACTGTCGCTCTGCCTCCCGCGGCCATTATGGGACGGGCAACCGCGACGGCGATATCGGTTTCGAGTTGTAGTTGTTTCGAGTACTCTCAGCCGTCAGGGCCGTTGAATGGGAATTCAGCGGGCGAGCTGGTGGGAGTCCAGAGCGTATTCCGGCGATCCAGGTGACTGCGTCGGAAGATCAAGGGAGTCCGCGGCGCCTGGTAACTCACAAACCTGGGCGAACGGTGGCGCGGGTTCTATGCGTCATCGGATTCATCAATCACCCGCTCGCCAGCTAAGAAATGAAATGACTGAGTGATTGCCGAACAGTCGCGCCAGGCTTATACTTTCGACTAATCCCAACGTAGGAGATAAACATGGCAAGGCCCGAAACCCCAATCAAGCTTGAGGCGCGCGTCGCGGTCCTTGAGGCCAAGGTCGAACAACTCCAGCGAAAGCTGAAAGCGGACGACCCTAATACGAAGCCCTGGTGGGAGGATGTTGTGGGTGCTTTTGCCGATGACCCCGCGTTTGAAGAAGCGATGCGCTTAGGGCGGGAGTACCGCGAATCACTGCGCCCCAAGGTTCGTCCCAAGCCCAGGCGCGCGAAATCTGCTGGAGCCCGGAAACGTTGAGATGTTTTGTGCTTGACACCGATCACTTCAGTCTTATGGAGTGGAGTGCAGGCCCGGCACGCGAGAACCTGCTGCTCAGGCTGAGCATCATTCCGCCTCGTGAAGTCTTCACCACCATCATCACTTACGAAGAGCAAACACGCGGTTGGATGGCCTATGCTGCCCGCGCTCGCACGACCGCGCAGCGAGTCGAAGCCTACAGCAGGCTGGAACGTCATGTTGACCTCTATCGTCACGTTCAAGTATTGGCGTTCGACGGGCATGCCGGGACTGAATTCGAGCGCTTGCGGGCGGCGCGCCTCGGCGTTGGCGCGATGGATTTGAAGATCGCTGCCATTGCGCTCACGCACAATGCAACCGTGCTCACACGAAACATCAAAGACTTCAGTCGCGTCCCTGACCTGCAAGTCGAAGATTGGACAGTGCGATGAGTGAGTGAACGAAACAAGCGTACTGCTTAGCCGGGGCCGGGACCCAAGCGGTGCAGAGGGTATAAACGGCCGAGTTTTCATTGACGTTGTTCCCGTTCGCTTGGCGGCAAGCAGAGGAGATTCCATTGATCGCGTTGCTGAGCCATCGAGAGGCTTGAGATATTCAGACAAGACCTCTTGCCGTCGCGCCCATGACCCTCATATAATCGCCGCCGAGGTGAGGGATATGACAAACAACGCAGCTCTCGTGAAGCGGACCGTCGGCCGCACCAATGGAAGGAAGCAACGTGGCCGGCGCGCACTCCTATTCGTCGCGTGCATCGCTTTGTTGGTTGCGGCAACGCTGGCGAGCCACGGCGCGGCCCAGGGTCAAACCGAAGGACGTGCCCAACCTCAAGCGCCTCCGACTCCAACCGACATCAAGCCCGGGAGCATCACCCTCGAAGATCTGCCGTATCCGTATCCGGTGTCGTACCTGCCGCTGACCCTCTACGGACAGGACGTACGTATGGCCTACATGGACGTGGCGCCCTCCAGTCAGGCGAACGGCCGGACCGTTGTCCTTCTCCACGGGATGAACTTCTTCGGCGAGTACTGGGCCGCGACGATCGATGTCCTTCGAAAGCAGGGCTTCCGCGTTGTGGTGCCGGACCAGATCGGCTTCGGCCGGTCGTCGAAGCCCATCATCCCTTACAACTTCCACGACATGGCGTTGAACACGCGCAAGCTCCTCGAGCACCTCGGCATCTCCAGGGCGGCGATAGTCGGGCACTCCATGGGTGGGATGTTGACGGCCCGGTTCGCGGCGTCGTACCCGGACCTGACCGAGCGCGCGGTGATCTACAATCCTATTGGCCTGACAGACCCGCGTTTCGAGCGGCCGTGGAAAAGTACGGACGAGGCGTACAAAGAGACGCTTGGACGAACCTACCAGCAGATATATCAAGGCATCGCGCGCTACTTCGTGACAGGATGGAAGCCGGAGTACGAAAAGTACGTGCGCATTCAGTACGCCTGGACCCTCAGTGGCGACTGGCCGCGGTTCGCGATGGTTCGAACGCTGGTTCAGCAGATGACCTATCTGGACCCGGTCGTCTACGATTGGCCTCACATCAAGGTGAAGACGCTCGTGCTCGGCGGGGATAAAGACGGCGCGAACTTTCCCGAACGTGCGAAGCACATCGCCGACTCGATTCCCGGCGCGGAACTGGTGTTGATACCGAACATCGGCCACGTCCCGCACTTCGAAGCTCCGGACCTCTTTTATAAGGTGCTGCTGAAATTCCTGAATTCCGAATCGACGATGCCTGTGCAAAAACCCGCGGCCAACCGTTGAGTCGCTGCGGATTCGAAGGAGAAACCTGGCGACACGTGTTCCTCCGGAACCTCTGCGCGCCTCTGCGTCCTCTGCGGTTTTCCTGGACCGGCCGGTGACCAACCGCAGAGGACGCGGAGGAACGCAGAGCACTCAAATCCGTCCTCAGAGTTCACGAGTCATTTCATTACTGCGATACACTCGATCTCCACCCGCGCGTTCAGAGCGAGCCCGGTGGTCCCGAATGCACTTCGCGCCGGCATGCGATCTTTCTTGAAAAATGTGGTGTACACGGAATTCATATCCGCCCACTCTTTCATGTCCGCCAGCATCACCGTGCATTTGACCACCTGGTCTAGTGACGAGTTGTTCTTCTCGAGAACGGCCCGAATGTTCTCGATCGTCTGCTTTGTTTCTGCGGCGATGCCTCCAGGCGCCAGTTTGCCGGAGCTGTCCGTGCCAAGCTTGCCTGACAGATAGAGCACGTTCCCGACTTTGACGAAATCAGAGAAGGGGCGATTCGCAGTACTGGTAGCGCTCGAATATTCAACAGGCCCGGCTGACTGGGCGTGGTCGGCTTTTTGTTGGCCTGAATCGTTTGGCTGCCGAGATTGAGTACTTAGAGCCAGAGCGACAACGACAACTACGAGGGTGGCAAGTGATCGAATGTGCTTCACAGTAGTCTCCTCTATTGTAAGGGAACCGCAACGACCTGGTCCTGGAAAGAGCGCGAATACATCTCGTTGCGATTCTTCGTGGACTGCGTAGTCTGGTCCCTCCTGAGCAAGGGACACACGCTTTCAGCGCGGTTGAAGCAGTGGCATCGGTCAGAACGCCGATTTGATCTCTCCGCTCTTAGCCATCCGGATGATGTGGTCTGACGCGCGATACGCAAGCGCCTGAATCGTTAGAGTCGGCTGGCCGCGCCCGGACGTAACAAAGCTGCTCCCATCGCTAATGAAGAGATTGGGAACGTCGTGCGCCCGATGGTACTTATTGACGACTGATCTGTTCGCCTCTTCGCCCATCCGGCAAGTTCCCAGCAGATGAAAGCCAAACGACTGCTCTCTTACGGGGCGATTCCATTGTTTACGCGCACCCGCCGCCTGGAGAAGCTCCTTACATCGTTCCTGGAAAAACTGCATCGTTTTCAGGTCTTCCGCATGATCTTTGTAGGTGACGCGCACGGCGGGCAGGCCCCAGGCATCTTTCACGTCCGGGTCGAGAGATATGCTATTTGTTTCTACCGGCAGAGAAGTTGTGTGGCCGTTTGCATGCACGGTCCGCGTGTAGTGCTCCCGTAGCATCGCTTTGTACTCACGACCCCACCGGGGCGCATCAGGCGGCAGGCCCCGCAGAGCAAAACCCATGGGGTAAGAAACGAATCGCA